>VGMK01000004.1 GCA_016866375.1 Bacteroidota bacterium | reverse complement strand
CTGCCGCCTTCTTGTAAATATCAATAATGTCTTCAGCAGACATCATAACCTCTTTTACTGTGATACTGAGGTAATTTCCTTTACTCGACGAATGCATGCTTAAATCACAATTTTCATTGAATAAGGAGCTGACTTTTGCTATTTTTTCGATTTCATTGGGAACGATGAACTTAAACAGATAGAGGTTCGGCCACTCTTGTAATAAAAGTTGTTCCTGAAGTTTATCAAAAGTACTCATTTGATAACAAAGTTAAGGAATTCATAGCGTGTGAGTTTATTAATTTACTTTTAAAACAAAATGAAAGATAAATTAGTTTTCCTATCGCTTGTCCCTGTTCTGTTTTTTTCTGCAGACCTTAAGGAAGACGGTTTTCTTAAGCCTCGCTCCTACCTCACAAAATCTGTTAATACTAAAATCAAGAATGATAAAGATGATTGCTTGTCACACGGGGTCAAAAATCAATACATTCATTTATTACACAATAAAATAAAAGACTACTATAAAATATCCTCTCACGAAGGCATTATACCTTGCTCTAATTATAGGCAGATCCTATCACACTACAAAAGAGGGAAATTACACCTTGTGAAAAATAATCACGGCTTTAAATTGGACGATCTCACCTATTCTTATCCCTTTTTAATTCCGTGCGCCAATCGTCTATTAGAAGACATTGGTATGCGCTTCGATGAAGCAATAAAAAACACACCCTTACAAGGAAGCAAGTTTATTGTGACCTCCCTGACAAGGACAACCCATTCAGTAAAACGCCTCAGGAAAAATAACATTAATTCAATTCAAAGGAGTCCGCACTTAAATGGGAATAGCATGGATTTTTCTTTCTCTCGTTTTGAAATTATCAAGGAATCGCAGATAACTCCATGCGATAAACAATTTTTACAAGCAACCTTATCCAAAGTGCTATATGATCTGAAAATCAACGGAAAGTGTTGGGTTACCTTTGAAAAGTATGAAAATTGCCTGCATGTAGTAGCAAATAAAATAAACCTTTAGGTAACTTTGCGGTTTTAACTAAGGTGCCCTTGACGATACGAATTATTCTAAATGTGCTTCTCCTTTTTGTTTTCATTGGTTTTGCCTATGGACAACGCAACTTGACTGCAAAAAAAATAAATACAAAAATTACAATAGACGGAAAATTTGAGGAGGAGGTTTGGCAACAAGCAAGCTGGACAAGTGAGCAATTTACACAAGTAAAGCCCTTTCCGGGACAAAGCGCTCAGCGGAATACACTTATTGCTATGCTATATGATCAAGGTGCGCTCTATTTTGCCGTCAAATGCCTAGATAACCCTGACTCTATCTCTCGAATACTGAGTGTGCGTGATGACTATCCGTCAACAGCAGATATTTTCGGGATTTTTCTTGACACTTATAATGACCATCAAAATGGATTCTATTTTGGCGTAACGAGTAGAGGGGTGCAACTGGATGCTAAAATCTTCGCCAATGATTTCAACGATCAATTAAACTTAGCATGGGACAGTAAAGTAAGCATTCAAGATGACGGCTGGTACATTGAAATTGAGATTCCATATTCCGCCATACGTTTTCCTAAAAAAGATATTCAAGAATGGAATATAAACTTCGGGCGACAAATTAGTCGTTATCGGGAGGATTCGTCATGGGAAATTGTAAATCCAGATTTAGAAAATTTTTTACTCGAAAGTGGAAAAGTAATTGGTATTGAAGGTATAAAACCACCCTTACGCTTGGCATTTATGCCCTACATTTCGGGTTATTTGGATCGCACACCGCAAGCTAATTCTGATCCCATTTGGAATCGATCCGCCAATGGAGGATTAGATATTAAATATGGTCTGAATGAGGCCTTTACTCTTGATATGACTCTTATACCTGACTTCGGACAAGTGGTTTTTGATCAGCAAGTTTTGAATTTAAGTCCATTTGAAGTACAGTTCAATGAGAATAGACAATTTTTCACCGAAGGCACCGAGCTTTTTAATAAATCAGATCTTTTTTACAGCCGAAGAATTGGGGTACAAGCACCGGCGGAAATAGCCAATTTCAACCTGAATCCAAACGAGTACTTGAGCCCCTCTGTTCAACCTGCTCAGTTACTCAATGCAAGCAAACTTAGCGGAAGACTGAAAAATGGGTTGGGAATTGGGGTATTTAACGCCATAACGTCCGAGCAAATTGGAACTGCCGTCAATAACCTAACAGGTGAAGAGCGAGCAATTATTGTATCTCCGCTAAGTAATTTCAGTGTTTTTGTAGCAGACCAAAACCTTAAAAATAACAGCTCAGTGACCTTCACCAATACAAATGTATGGAGGGCTGGAGAAGTCTACGACGCGAATGTAAGCGGTTTGAATTTTAATGTCAATTCAAAAAATAACAACTTTTTTCTAAGAGGAAATGCTGCCCTAAGCAGTCTGTTAAGTAGTGAAAATCCTAAGTTAGGTTACACGTACAATATCAATATCGGAAAACAAAGAGGCACCTGGGTTTACGGAGCCGGATATATTGAGGAGTCAGACACTTATGACCCCAATGACCTTGGATTTAACTACAATAACAATAGGCGAATTATTGAAGTTTCAGGTGCTTACAGAAACTTTAGACCCAAAAGTAAATTACTGAGCAAACTGATCGTAAACGGTTCCTTTAGTCAAAATTATTTGTATAGCCCAAGTGCATACGTTGGAACATATAATAATATGAACTTAGTGCTAGTATCTCGTAAATTTGACGCTGGTGGTCTTCGAATCAATAGCTCATTAACAGAAAGTTTCGATTACTTTGAGCCTAGAACTTGGGGTGAAACATTCATAAGGCCCACCTGGAGCAATGTTGAGGGGTGGATTTCTACGAATTATCAAAAACCCTTCGCATTTGACGGTGGCATTGGATATGTATTCGTTGGAAGAGAAAATTGGATTGAATATAGTTATAACCTAAATCCAAGGATCAGATTTAATAATAATTTATCCATGATCTATGAGTGGTCTCAAGATTTCAGTTTTAATTCAGAGGGTTATGCTGTCGAATTTTCAACGCCAGCTCAAATACAGAATGGGACAATTTTCGGAAAAAGAAATAGGGTGAATACCATTCAATCCATTGCTGCCGACTTTATTTTAACGAATAGAATGGCCATAACATTTCGATTAAGGCACTACCGTTCAGCAGTAGCCTACACTCATTTTGCTTTATTGAACGCTTCAGGAAGGTTAGACTATTTAGACATAGAAACCTATGATGGACTTGACAATAATGGGAAGAGCGCCTACGATATTAATTACAATGCCTTTACCATCGACATGCAATATAAATGGGTATTTCTACCCGGAAGCGAATTAAATGTTGTTTGGAAAAATTCAATTTTCACAGAGGATCAATTCACTCAAATCAATTATTGGTCAAATTTAACCTCAACTTTTGAAAATGGTCCAACGAATAGTTTTTCCATTAAAGTAATCTACTGGTTGGATGCGTATAAATTCAAAAAATATTAGGACTAATTATTTTAAAGCCCGAAACGTCCACCTTTTTCCTTATTTTTCCAAACATCAAGGAAGTATATTTACTGAATTAGTTAACTTTAGTTAAATGAAAAACGAAATTACCTACACAGAAGCATTCGAAGAACTTAAAGAAATTGTTAACCGAATGGAAGAGGGCTCTGTCAATTTGGATGAATTATCAACTTATGTCAAACGCGCAAGCGAATTGATTCAAATTTGCAAATCCAAATTGCACGAAACAGAGCAAGATGTCAACAAAATATTAAAAGATCTTTCCTCTAATTCGGGCCAAGATACCTCAAATGGCTAAATTTGTTTTAGAACTTTAATTTATGTCTGACCAACGATATCAAGCACGCGGAGTATCTGCCGGAAAAGAAGATGTTCATGCCGCAATAAAAAAGTTAGATAAAGGACTTTTCCCTCAAGCGTTTTGTAAAATTGTGCCGGATTACCTGACCAATGATCCAAATTATTGTGTGGTAATGCATGCGGATGGAGCGGGAACAAAATCTTCTCTGGCTTATATGTATTGGAAAAAAACAGGCGATTTAAGTGTTTGGAAAGGAATTGCACAAGATGCGCTTATTATGAACCTAGATGATTTATTGTGCGTTGGGGCAACTGGTCCAATTCTTCTTTCATCGACGATTGGCAGGAACAAGCAACTTATCCCGGGGGAAGTCTTGAGTGCTATTATTAACGGAACTGAAGAATTATTAGACGATTTGCGCGGTTTCGGAATTGACATTCATTCGACTGGTGGTGAAACTGCGGACTTAGGAGATTTAGTTCGCACTATTATTGTGGATAGCACGGTTGTATGCCGAATGAAAAGAAAAGAGGTAATTTCAAATGAGAACATCCAAGCAGGAGATGTTGTCGTGGGATTATCTTCCTATGGTCAAGCCACATACGAAACCTCATACAATGGCGGAATGGGAAGCAATGGACTAACCTCAGCTCGTCACGATGTATTTGATAAATCTCTTGCCTACGAATTTCCCGAGAGTTTTGACCCGAATGTGCCGGAGGAATTGGTCTATGCTGGCAATAAACTTTTGACTTCTGAAGTAGAGCAATCACCTTTAGATGCAGGTAAATTGGTATTATCGCCAACGCGAACTTATGCACCCATTATTAAGGAAATACTAGACAAGCATCGTATCAATATTCATGGAATGGTTCATTGTTCGGGAGGTGCCCAAACTAAGGTGTTGCATTTTATTAAAAACCTTCGTATTGTCAAAGATAATTTATTTGATTGTCCTCCACTTTTTAAAATGATTCAAGAGGAATCTGCTACTCCATGGCAGGAAATGTATAAAGTATTTAACATGGGGCACCGCATGGAACTTTATGTTCCTTTGGAAATCGCCGCGGAAATAATTGCTATTTCTGAAAAATATAATGTTGCAGCACAGGTAGTTGGTCGCGTAGAGGCCGCTGAAAAGTCAAGTGTTGAGATTTCAAGTGAATTTGGAAGATTCACCTATCATTAAATTATTCTTATCATTAAAAAAAACGCCCCACATTTCTGTAAGGCGCTTCAAGTGATCCCGTTTGGATTCGAACCAAAGACCTACTGCTTAGAAGGCAGTTGCTCTATCCAGCTGAGCTACGGGACCTTATAAATTAAAAAGGGGGATGACTGCTCATCCCCCTTGTCGGGGCGGCAGGATTCGAACCTGCGACCTCCTGGTCCCAAACCAGGCGCGATGACCGGACTACGCTACGCCCCGAACTTAATTGTTTGAAAAAATCAGACGCTTCTGATTTTCTTTTGGTACTTCGACTAATTTTCGAGTATAATTCGAAAATTAAATACAATGCTCTGTTTCTCTGCGGGTCGAACCCTGCGGCTTCTCATCCCTTCACCTTCATTTTTATTGCGGTGGGAGCGGGATTCGAACCCGCGGTACAGTTACCCGTACGACAGTTTAGCAAACTGTTGGTTTCAGCCTCTCACCCATCCCACCTGTGTTCGACGAACGGACGGCAAAAGTAATAAACTTATTTATTTTACAAAAGGAAAAGCAGAAGAAATTACTTGAATCCTCTTCTTTTTTTTATCGCTTCGTAGGCGTCCTGAATCTGTTGAAATTTCTCTTTAGCAGCCTTTTGATGTTCGTCGCCCAATTGTGCTACTTTGTCAGGGTGAAACGAAATAGCCATTTTTCTGTATGCTTTTTTTACCTCTTCGTCACTGGCCGATGCCTCAACTCCTAAAATCTTGTAATCGGAATCCACATTGCGGTAAAACATATTTTTAATGCTCTCAAAATCAGTAGCAGAAACACCGAGCATATTAGAGATTCGATTGATGGTATTCAACTCACTCGTGGCAACATCTCCGTCGGACTTTGCCACATGAAATAGGTAATGTAGTAGCTGAACCCTCGGCTCATAGGGAAGTCTTGATTTTATATCACTGCAAATCTCCTGTAATGGAATCATGTCAGCAGAGAGGAAATCTTTCAAAATCTGAAGGTGCTCAGCTCTGAAATGATTGCCAAATTGCATGCTAAAAAATTGTTTGACATAATTCAATTCAATTTTTAACACTTTTCCATCTGCTTTCATGACTGCTGCCGAAAGCGCCATTAACATGGTCTGGAAATCATACCTGGATGATTGTCGTCGGTAATAATCAAAGGGGTCTGAACCTATTCCTCCAGATCTCCCGTACCGCTGACGCGTGCGGTCAGTATCTATAATTGAATCAATGAAGGAACCGACGATAAAACCGAGAAACCCAAAAAGAATCCTTCTCGTCAGTAAATAGGCACCAATGCCAAGAATCCATTTAAACAAAATACAACGTATTAAAAAAGGGGTCAATGACCCCTTACAAATTTAATAATTATCCAATCTGATCAACACTCCGTTCAATAAACTCATGAAGCGCCTCTCCTTTTAAAAGTCCATTTGATAGGAATGCTAGGTCTGTTAAATACTTCACCTGCTGTTCCCGAATTGAATCCTCTTTTTCTAGCAATTTAATGATCTTGGGATGATTTGTATTCACCACTACATTATACATCTCGGGAAATGCCCCGTAGAAGCTATTACCACCGCCAAGTCGCTGTTGCTCTATCATTCTTCGAATAAACTCTGGTTGTGTAATTATAACCGGAGAATCAGATTCTGACATGCTGTCAAACTGTACTGTATACTTTTCTTTATTCACTACCGCCTCAAAAGTGATTTTCAATTTATCTTCCTCTTCTTTTGACAGTTTTGAAGGTAAATCCCCCTCTTTTCGAATTAACTTGTCGATGGAATCGGAATCGATTCGTACAAATTTAAGTTTATCATTGTCCTGCTCTAATTTTCCAATCCAATGAGGGGCTAAAGGACCATCCAATTCGACTACATCGTAGCCTCTTTCCTTTGCATTCTTTACCTGAGCAAAATGCTCATCAACTTTGTTACAATACAATATTACCATGTTTCCCTCTTTGTCTGTTTGAAGGGCTTTTATTGCATCTTTGTACTCCTCTAAGGTGTAATATTTTCCATTTATGCTTTTTAGCAAAGCGAAACTCTTTGCTTTTTCTGCAAATTTCTCTTCCGATAACATGCCGTATTGCACGAAAATTTGTAGGTCTTGCCATTTTGACTCGAAATCACCTCGATCTTTTTTGAACATTTCAGCAAGTTTATCTGCTACTTTTTTTGTAATGTGCGCAGATATTTTTTTCACGTTTCCATCTGCCTGCAAATAGGAACGCGACACGTTCAGTGGTATATCTGGAGAATCGATAACACCATGCAGTAAGGTCAGAAATTCAGGAACAATTTCTCCTACACTATCTGTTATAAAAACTTGATTAGAATATAAATTAATTTTATTTCGTTGAACCTCGATGTTCTCCTTCAATTTTGGAAAATAAAGGATCCCTGTCAAATTAAAAGGATAATCTACATTTAGATGGATGTGAAACATGGGTTTATCAAAAGTCATGGGATATAACTCGCGATAAAATCCATCGTAGTCTTCATCTTTTAAATCAGCTGGAGCTTTGGTCCATGCCGGGTTCGTATTGTTGACTTGATTTGGAACCTCAATTGCCACACGTTTAATATTTCCTTTGTCATCTTTTTCACCATCTGGAGAATCAATGTACTCTGTTTTAGTTCCAAATACGACAGGAATGGGTAAAAACTTGCAATATTTATCCAAGATGCCTTGGATTCTACTTTTATCAAGAAATTCTTTAGACTCTTTTGAGATAAATAAAACAATATCTGTTCCGCGAAAATCTTTGGTTATTTCCTCAATGGTGTAGTCTGGCGAACCATTACTCTCCCATTGCACGGCCTCTGCTCCCACATGCCGAGAGAGCGTTTGTATTTGGACTTTTTCTGCAACCATGAAAGCAGAATAAAACCCTAAACCAAAATGCCCAATGATCTGATCTGCGCCGTCTTTACCTTTATATTGTTGCACAAACTCCTCGGCTCCACTGAATGCAATTTGATTTATGTACTTATCAATTTCATCCGCGGTCATGCCAATACCATTATCTCTAATCGTGAGCGTTTTCTTTTTTTCGTCAAGAATGACCTCTACTTTTAATTCACCCACTTCTCCTTTAAATTCACCCTGAGAAAGTAAAACCTTCAACTTTTGAGAGGCATCGACAGCATTCGAGATGAGTTCGCGGAGAAAAATCTCATGATCTGAATAAAGAAATTTTTTGATAATTGGAAAAATATTTTCCGTTTGAACATTAATTTGTCCGGTTTTCATAATTCTTTTTTTAGCCAATTCTATGGCAATCCTTATGCCATTAGGAAATTACTGACAAGTTGTCGTACTTTGCCTTTAATATACAATAAAGTGTTCAGGAAGCGGTCATGTTGAAACAAAATGAATAAATGAATTGTATTTTAACAGTGTTTCGGAACTTGGAGATAATTATCAATTACCGAAAATCATTTAAGTTCAATATTGTTAGCATTCGAATAAGGTAAGCTAAATTTATCCTAATACAAACAGGCATGAATCAAACATATACTTTAATAACTGGAGCAACGTCCGGATTTGGAGAGGCCATTGCAAGAAAGTTTGCTGCTACAGGGAGAAATATCATCGTAACAGGTAGGAGGCAAGATCGATTGGAATCACTACAGCGAGAACTTGGAGCGCTGCATTCAAATGTTGAATGCGTCATTTCTTGTTTTGATGTTCGAAATGAGGGGGAGGTCGAGAATGCATTGTGTAAGCTTCCATCGCAAGTGACCTGCGGAATTAATATCTTAATAAACAATGCAGGACTAGCGGTAGGCCGTGGTCCAATTGATGTGGGAATATCTGAAGATTGGGATAGAATGATAGATACGAACGTGAAAGGTCTGCTTTATGTCAGTAAAGCTGTCATCCCTTATTTAAAAAATCACCCGAATAGTCAAATTGTGAATATTGCGAGTATTGCAGGAAAAGAGGTGTATCCGGGGGGGAATGTTTATTGCGCGAGCAAACACGCAGTGGATGCACTTTCGCGAGCAATGCGCATTGACTTATTACCTTATGGTATAAAGGTAACGAACATAGCACCCGGTGCCGCAGATACAGAATTTTCAACGGTACGCTTTAAAGGAGATACGCAAGCAGCAAAAAGTATTTATCAGGGATATATTCCGCTCTACGCGGAGGACGTAGCCGACGCTGTATCTTATGTTTGTTCCCGACCAGCACATGTTACCATCAATGACATAGTGATTATGCCTACAGCACAAGCTTCTGCAACTAACTTATTGAAAAAATAAAACTATTCCGTTGGTATTTGATTTAATCTATCCAACAAATTTTCGTACTTGAGTTTTAATTGTTCAAGGGCTTGTGAATCTTGGGCTTGCTCTGATATCCGTGTGTTAAATTGATCGATTTTATTTGTAACAACCTCTTGGATATATTGAACAATACGAAAGAGATAATTTTCAATATCTCCCTGCGGATTCAGAGCTTTTTCTTCAGTATATTTTACCAAACTCTCCATCCATTCGAAACGGTCCTCCTGAACTTCCATATTTGTAACAAAAACTATGTAAGCTATGAAAGTTCTAAAGGCCTCCTTGCTTGATAATTTTTCCTCTGCAAATTGTCTAATAAACTCATAATGTTTGGCATCACCGGACTGACTTAGGGCCTCAGCTACCATTAACTTAACTTTTATATCTTTTGTTAATTTTAAATCGTCCAAAATACTGCTTGCCTCTTTAAATGCTTCAATTCTTGTTCCCAAGTCAATGAGTAATGAAATCGCATTACTTTGTACTGTATAAGACGAGTCCGATTTAATGGCATTTGTCAATAAAGGCACCATCTTATCATTATCTGCAAAAAATACAGCTGCCTCCAATGCTTTTGAACGGGTTGATGATTTAGGATCAGCACTTGCCATTTTTACGATTAGACTTTTTGATTTATCTGACAAGTCTTTTGCTTCCGGATCCTGTTTCAGATTTTCTACAATGTGAGAAGCTGCCAACTCGCGAATATGCCAAAATTTATCTGACAAAGCTAATTCTAGAATTTCAGCCAATTTTGCACTCCCTTTCAGACGATTGAATGCAACAAATTTTGCCTTCCAACGGTCCATATTCTTGAATTGATGGGCATACTGCTCCATTGGTTTATCCTCATACAACCTGCCCAGTAACATTTGCTGGTGGTCGAACAAAATGTTCTTTAATTGGCCAGTGAAAGAAAATGAAAACGTTTGCTCAAGGCTGTCTAGTAATACTTTTTCTATTCGCTTACCGTTATCATCCCAAATGGCAACCTCTACTGGAATACGGTAAATTGGAAACTTTTCTTTAAGGTTTTGTCTTTGTACAACTTTAAGAGTTACAGTATTTTTATCAAGGAACTGTTCCGTAAAAATCACGGGATGTCCTTTACCTAAAAACCATTGATCGAAAAACCAATTTAGATCTTGTCCACTCACCTCTTCAAAGGCCAAACGCAAGTGGTGAACTTCAGCGGCCTTATATTTATTGGATACAAGGTAGTTGTTCAATCCTTTGAAAAATGCATCATCACCTAAATGATTGCGAAGCATATGCAAAATTCTGCCTCCTTTGTTGTAAGAGTGGCCATCAAACATGTCTTCTTTATCGTTGTGATCATACCAAATTAGGTTATGATACCCTTGAAAAGAAGACGAATTAAAGTATCCTTGAGCTTCTTGCTCAGCCTGGTAATCTGCTTCATCTAGACCATAGCGATATTCATCCCATAGGTATTGTGAATAATTGGCAAACGATTCGTTTAACGGAAGATTCGCCCAAGATTCGCACGTTACCAAATCTCCAAACCAATGATGGAAAAGTTCATGTGCGATCGTCGATTGATCGTTTCCGTCCAAAAGTTCTCGTTGATTCTTGTAAACAAAATCACCAAAAATTACAGCTCCCGTATTCTCCATTGCACCGGATACATAATCTCTCACCACAACCTGGCTGTATTTATCCCAAGGGTATTCCACTCCAAGTTTTTGAGAAAAGAACTTAATCATGGCAGGTGTTTCACCAAAAATAGCACGTGCATCACCTTCATACTTCGGCTCTACATAGTAGTTTACTTCCATTTTTGAGCCGTCTTGGCGTGTGTAAAAATCTTTGACAACCTTAAATTCACCTACAAACAGCATGAATAAGTAAGGTGCATGCGGTAAGTCTTGTTTCCAATAATCCGTTCGCGTTCCGTTTCCATTTTTTTTGGATGAAACTAACTTTCCGTTGGACAGTGTTAAAAATTTCTCCTCTACTGTTATATAAATTTCTTGAGATGTTTTGGCGTTAGGAGCGTCAATGGTTGGAAACCAAACAGAGTTCGCTTCCGTTTCACCTTGCGTCCAAATTTGTGGCATTTTATCACTGTCTTCTCCCTTTGGATTTATAAAATAAAGCCCTTTATCTGAAGTAATGGCAGCACTTCCATTTGTTTCTCGCTCCTCAGGTTTTGCCACATAATCAACCAACAAAGTAAATTTCTCGTCCTTTTTGTACACTTTATCCAATTTGATTCTAAGGTGCAATTGATCGTCATAGGTAAATGGAAGTTTTTTACCATTCAAAGACACACTATTTATATCCATTGCCTTAGCATCCAAGGTAACAGAGTCGGTATTGTAAAAATGCGGCTTCATGGTTAAGGTGGCCTTTCCCAATAATTTTGAGTTACCCCAATCAAAAGAAACTTCGAGTTTTGTATGAACTAGGTCTACCCAAAGCGTTCTAGAAGGGTTATATATAGCCCTAACCGTTGGCGTTTCATTTTCAAAAGTTTCGGGGACTTCGAAATCCCCTTCATATTCAGAAAAATCCATCTCTTCTGGATTAAATGGTAATTCATCTACAATTTCATCTGAGGGATTTACATTATCTACCGATTTACAGGCCGACAGCGCGATAAGGCAAGTTAGTAGGAAACTAATTTTTTTCATTTTTCTATATTTACACAAAACTGCATAAATAAATTCAAATTAGCATCAGTGTTACAAAAATTTTAAATTCCCAGACGAATGTTTAGTTTTGCAAAAAAGATTTTTCATGATAAATTTCAGCACCTATTCTTTTTCTGGAAGAAAAGTTCTCGTACGTGTGGACTTTAATGTACCGCTGGATAAGGAAACTTTCGAAATAACTGATGACAAACGCATTCGAGCATCTGCTCCCACTCTTTTGCATATTTTAGAAAACGGAGGTTCTTTGATTTTAATGTCGCATTTAGGACGTCCAAAAGAAGGTCCTGAAGATAAAAGTTCGCTTAAGCATATCGTAAAAGGAATCGAAAATGTGCTTGGAAGGGAAGTTAAATTCGCCGGAGATTGTATCGGTCATGAAGCAAAGAGTTTAGCAGAAAAGTTATCACCTGGGGAGGTTCTTTTATTGGAAAATGTGCGTTTTTACAAAGAGGAAACTAGAGGTGATACAGAGTTTGCAAGAAAGTTAAGTGAATTGGGTGATTGTTATGTAAATGATGCATTTGGCACGGCACATCGAGCACACGCATCAACCACTCAAATTGCAAGCTTTTTTCCTGATGATAAAATGGCTGGATTTCTCATGGCCGCTGAAATTGAAAGCGCTAAAAAAGTTATGCAAGAAACAAAAAGACCTTTCACTGCAATAGTTGGAGGGGCTAAGGTTTCCGATAAGGTACTTATCGTAGAAAATTTATTAAATGTAGCAGATCACATCATTATTGGTGGAGGGATGGCATATACCTTTTTCAAAGCTCAAGGGGGCACAATTGGAGCGTCATTATGTGAAGATGAACGACTATCCACATGTCTAGAAATTCTAGAAAAAGCGAAAGAAAAAGGTGTTCAAATTCACTTACCCGTCGATTCAATTGTTGCAGATGCTTTTTCTACCACCGCAGTATTCAAGATCTGTAATAGCAAAACAATAGAGGATAAATGGATGGGTTTAGACATTGGTCCTGCCTCTCAGGCTGCTTTTTCAAAAGTAATAAGTGAGAGTCAAACTGTTTTGTGGAATGGACCTATGGGTGTCTTTGAGATGCAGGCATTCTCTTCTGGAACAAAATCAGTGGCAGAAGCTGTTGTAAAAGCAACTTCTAGTGGGGCCTTCACCCTGATTGGTGGAGGAGACAGCGCTGCTGCTATTCAAAAATTTGGGCTATCAGAGAAAGTAAGCCATGTCAGTACTGGCGGTGGTGCCTTGCTCGAATATTTTGAAGGAAAAATTTTACCAGGAATTGAAGCAGTCGAGAATTAAAAGCGTTTAGCTAATTCTACTAGTCTATTCGCGTAACCTGTTTCGTTGTCGTACCATCCCACTACTTTAACGAGGTTGTTAAACACCAAGGTTAAATCAGCATCAAATATACAACTTGCAGGATGCCCAATAATATCTGAAGATACGATTGGGTCCTCAGTGTAAGCGAGAATCCCTTTCAAACTTCCTTCCGAAGCATTTTTCATTGCTGCATTTATTTCGCTAGCAGTTATTTTGGTAGGAGTTATAACCGTTAGCTCAGTCATAGAGCCATCTATCACCGGAACTCTTACCGAACCACCTGTAACCTTTCCTTCCAAGTCAGGAAAAATCTTTGTAATTGCTTTTGCCGCACCTGTTGAAGTTGGTACAATGGATTGAGCTGCTGCTCGCGCCCTCCTTAAATCTTTGTGTGGCGCATCGTGCAAACGTTGATCCGAAGTATAACTATGAATAGTGGAAATGTAGGCGACTTGAATATCTAGAATAGATCGCAAAACACTGATTAACGAAGCAGAATTATTGGTTGTACATGAGGCATTAGAAAGAATATCCGAATTAAAGTCAACAGTTGATTCATTGACACCAAGCACAACAGTGGGTATATCATCTGTTAACGCTGGAGCAGAAATAATTACCTTTTTTGCACCTGCTTGGAGGTGCTCACTCACTTTTTCTTTAGATAAATATATACCCGTTGATTCAATAACTGTATCAATACCGTAAGACTTCCAGGGTAATTCGAGCGCCTGCTTAATTTGCGTGAAAGTAATGCGTTTGCCATTTTCAAAAATTAAATCATTACCTTCTTTGTGAAAAGACAAAGAAAATTGTCCATGAATGGAGTCATATTTAAGTAAATGTGCTAGGGTATTGATATCCGCTAAATCATTCACCAAACAAACATCTATAGTAGGATTCGTCAAGGCGATTCTCGCGAACCCTCGGCCGATTCTGCCGAATCCATTAATTCCAATTTTTTTCATCTTACTCAAACTAAATGAACTATTTAAGGACCTTTGATGTTAACAACGAAAGATATAAAGTGTTCAATTGACACTTTCAATTTCATTTTACTTAGCCAACTGTATTTAACCTAATTGATGGTGAATGTAACTCCATTTACGGTAACGCTAAACGTAAAATCACAAGTGCCTTGACCATAATCAACGGTCCTCACCGGCCTAGTTTCAGGGGTTATCTTCAGCATTCCACTAACAGGAAAGGGGCAGCCAACTTTTACCAACAAAGGGTTAGTTATTTCAGCAGTATATCCACCACCGTTTGAAAAAGTAGCATTCGCATTTCCTGAAATTGAATATTCATCATCAAATCGATTCAATAGAGTATTAAACCCTTGAACCCACGTACGAACTCGAGTGGAAGTATAGGTAATGACTTCCCCATCGGTGTTGGTTGCTGAACCATTAATTTGGACATTGAAATACGGCTGACCGCTTCCATTTAATCCCATATTAGTTACCGTTTTAGTACCTTCGTATTTGATATCGTTCACGTAGTAATCAACGGGAGTATGTGTAATTACAGTTCCTAGAGCAATGTATTGCCCCGTGAAAGTTGTTACAATTTTTCCTCTTCTTGTTTTACCGTCATTACATTCACAATTGGTTGATCCATAATCGACCGTTACTATTTTAAAGGCATTTAGAGTGTCAATTGTTATAATTACATTACAAGGGGCTTTAAGCGTTAATGGCTTATCTCCAGGTTGCGTTGTTACAACTTCACCTGATTTATAGTAAACCATGTTGCCAGTGATGGCTTGATCCGATATGTTAGTCATTTCATCAAACGCCGTTTCAATTTTGTAATTCATTAAAGCAGATTGATCGTTATCGAACCGTTTTCTACAGGAGGAGAATACCAACGTAAGTAATGTGCTGAGGATTAAAATTTTTGTTTTCACGGTTGTAATTAGAATTTTTATATTTTGGTTAACGAAAATAAATACATATTGTTTCTTTTCGTATGATTTGAGGTCCACTACTTTAGTTAAATGTTCCGGGGCTAAAATTTGCTTTCACTTCGCCGGGTATGGCATCCTTGTGGACGAAAATATTTATCGTTTTGTATTTGAAATAAGCTTCTGAAACATACAAATAACCTTTTGGATAATTCGAGGTTCCCCACGAGTTTTTTACTAAAAAATAACGAGTGCCGTTTTGGTCCGTGTAAAGACCAACAATGTGCATTCCATGATCGTCGGTAGTTGTTTTATTATCGTACCCGTATTGTCGAACCTCCTGTGTGATTTTCATCTCCTTTACAGGGGATAAAAAAGCATTTCCCATTCTGTTTGCTCCTGCATCGTTGAAATTACGGTTGTCTTTTCCAGAAACTTCAATCGTTGCTGAATTTTCCGGAACAATGGCAATTCCATTCTTAAAACTAAATCCTTTTTCAGAAACATCCGCCCCCCAAGCTAAGGTATACCCTTTATTTAGGGCCTCGATAGTGATAGTCACCAAATCTTGAAGTGGAACATTGTAACTTTTCCCCCAGGCCCAATTATCTGGGATTTCCAGCATACACGGCATATTAAATTCATGGTTTGAAAAGGAAGTTATAGATACATAATCATCCATTTTTAATCCGAGCATGTTTGCGTATATTTTTGGATCATATTTTTGATTATTTACTGTGAACGCGCTTGGCTCAGGACCAAGATATTTGTCTAAAATAGCTGCTATTTTATTTTTATAATCTGAATTCACACCCTCTTCTGTACCAATTTTGGACAAAACAAGCTTCATCTCACGGTCAAGATCCTTAAACATTTCGCTGTGGTTGTAAGATTTTGCTCCGTTCAAGCCATCGTATGCAGAGTAGGGAACAATTCCGTATTTATCTACAACCAGCGGAATATCATGAAATGCTCCGCCCTCCGAGAAATTTACTTTTCCGTCCATTCTCAGGTATTTTTCAGCTTTCATCTCGTAGGCTTTACGAACGATATACATTTCGGAAAGGGGTTCTATATTTTTTTGTCCTTTTCTAATCAGTTCTGACTCCAAAAATGAGAGCGCGGAGAAACTCCAGCAGGTACCCGTCATCCCTTGACTTTGTACCGGTGTTGCGTCATAAGAAACTACTTTAGAAAATTGATATTTACTTCCTTCAACATTTGTTGAAGACTGTTGTGCACTAACTCTTGAGGTCCCTGCAAGAATAATAATTAAATAAATTAATTCTTTTTTCATACGCTTATTTTTAATAATTTTTACTATCTAAAAAATGTGTTTGCTTCTCCATGTTATCTCCTACGATTTCCCGAGGTTGTTTTATCACAACACGAAATAAAGTGCCAAACTTTTCAAACGGGGTTATGAATCCGTCTAAAATTCATCTTGCTTCATCCCTAACTATTGTGCCCGTCTTTACTAAATTATTACTTGATCTTTCTTCAATTATTAAAAGTGCTTCAGGGTTTAAAAATAATCGTTGAGTACGTGTAGCTGGATTGTGGTGCTCCGGTGATTCCGCTAACGGTCACAGTGTAGGTTACGTCACTGGTACTATTTGTGAGTATGCCTTCTGGTTCCCAAACAATGGTTTTATCACCGTAGTTTCCTGCTATCGAAATAATGTTCAAAGGTACGTTTCCATTTGGCCCTGTCATGGATACCGTTGCGTTCGTGAAATTGGCACCAGGAATCCCAAAAGACCAACGTGGAAAAGTTAAAGGTTGAGGGATATAGCCTTCAGGTGGATAAGCAATAAAGGGTGGAATTTGGGTATTACCTCCAGCAGTTCCGATAACTCCCAATGCCATAGAAGAATTCGTACTGCCATAACTAAATTGGGTTTTTGCCGAATGAAGAATCCACCGGCGATGACCTACTGCCGTATTGTTTGATCCAGGATCATTAATGAACAAGGTAACTGCATCGGCAGCTCCGGCCCCAAGTGCAATGTTACTCGTAGCCGCACCATCGGCACCGGACTGGGAGTAACAGGCCCATGTACTCGGAGGAGTATGGCTTAGGGCATTATTTGCCTTCATCATCAAAGCAGTTTCTTGGTACATTGCAAATTTTGAAGCATCCAAGGTCGTATTGTCATTTAATCCTACCAATCGACGGAAGTAATTTATTCGTTGTAGCACTTTGTCGTGGGTTGTTTGAGGTAAACTTCCGGCGTTGCAGTTTGCTGTGTTTCCTGTCCATCCGGTCGTTGCGACCACGGATCCTAAATAGTTTGTTTGGTAATCTTGTAAGGCAATTTCCCGTGCCGTTGGTTGATTTTTTTTCTTGCATCCAAGTAAAAGTATGGACAGAATAAAAATTATAAGAACATAATTTTTCATGAACTTAATTTTTTAAAATCCAGCCTTTATAGCCTTTTTGACGGGACAACTTCACCATTTCATTAGCGACAGTCTTGGTATCAGTTGATTTGATAACAACGCGAAATAAGGTGCCGAACTTTTCATGTACTGCATTGAATCCGTCTTGAATTAATCTTGCTTTAAACCTCTCCACATTGTCCATTTTTGCGAAACAACCTACAACGACTTTATATCTTCCTGAATTACCTGTTGCAAGTGTGGAGATAGATGAATATTTTTTCTTTACTTTTTTGAGAGTTTTCTTGGGTGAACTTATTTTTTTTTCTAAGCGAACAGGAATCTTAGTGTTCTCGTCATAAACATAGGTAACTATTGAGTTGTCCTCAGATTTTATTAATTCCAATGTATCATCGTTATTTTTCAAATCCCTGGAATACGAAAAATCTTTGCGTTCATAATCAGCTTTTATTCTTTCCTTGAAGGGGTTGAAGTCGTCTATTGAAATAACCTTGGACTGAAAAACATTGGTTTGTGTTGGCAGCCAGAAACTGTAAAAAGCTATCGGTAAGAGACAGGCAGCGGCAGCATATTTCCAAACGTTCCGTTTTTTCTTTACAGGTTTGATTGCGGTCGTCTCTTTTTGAGTTTGATCAACCTCTGGAATTACAGGAACAAAATGCAGTTCGCGAAGTCCGAATGACTGTAACAAGAGATTTGAATCAGCATCTTGGGTAAATTCAATGATACCATTTGTCTTTTTTTGTATGAGCCCCAATTGATCAATTCGAATCGGCTTTCCCTGCTGTAAATCAATTTTCCACTCCGAAACTTTCTCAGAAATAAATTGCTCGGCAGTAAAATATTCTACAACGCTTTTTGCGGAAATGTAATGAACCAATAAACCGTCGTTTTCAACAAGATTGACATTGAATAGAAATTGTTTTGACGGTGGCAACAAGATTCCATGAGAAACATCAATTTTTGCAGGTATTTTTTTACCAATAAATCCACCTAATCCGGGAATTACTACGCAATTGTGTTTCATCAACAAATCAACAATGCCTGATTCTAACTTATACATAAATCAAAAGTACAAAACTTAAGTGAATGATTATTGAATTTTTTTACAACATATCCAGCACTTTTTGAACATCCTCAAGGGTGTCGATATTGGGCGTATCGATTTGTGTAATTCCTACCCTAATTTTCCAATTGTAATAGATCCAACGCAGTTGTTCGAGCGATTCTTCTTGTTCTAATTTACAAACTGGTAATTTTGCAACTGTCAAAAGCACCTGTCTTTGGAATGCGTACACACCAATATGTTTTAATTTTACGTTACTCAGAGAATTTCCATGAGAATTTGAAGGAATGGCCGCTCTACTAAAATAAAGCGCATCTCTTTCGGCATTCAGCACTACTTTTATCCTGTTCTGATTCTTAAATTCAAGCTCCTCTTTAAACGGAGTTGCAAGTGTAGCAATCTCTACGGAAGGGTCTTTAAATTCATGGATTAATTCATCCAACTGTAGGTAATTTATCAACGGTTCGTCGCCTTGAATATTGATGATTAAATCTGCATTCGAATGTCTTTCGGCCACTTCCGCACATCTATCTGTTCCCGATGCATGGTCAGCACGAGTCCATTCAACCTTCCCTCCAAATCTTAATACCTCATCGACTATGCGTTGATCATCCGTGGCTACAATGACTTCATCAATTAATGAAGATTTAGAAGCTCCTTCGTACACACGTTGAATCATCGTTTTTCCTTTCAAATCGACTAAGGGTTTTCCGGGAAATCGACTGGAAGAATAACGAGCGGGTATGATTCCGAGTACTTTCAATTAAAATTTTATTTGAGCTTGAACAGCAATGTTTCGAGGAGGTTGGATATCACCCGGACGTGATGTATATTCAGTATTCAAAATATTATTACCAATCAGACTTAATCGTACCTTTTCATTCAACTTAAAAGCAAATCGAGCGTCAAAAACGAGGTTTCCTTTGTTGTATATTTTTCGGTATTCTTTTAAACCGGGTAAAATATAGGTGTCACCCGCAATAGGTTCTTCAAAAACTTTATCAACGTTGGCCATATTGCTATTGTACCTGCATGAAATACCGACGCTATAATTTTCGTAATTAACCTCAATATCCGCCTTTGCCAAATGTCTAAACCGATATTTTAACATCCCTGATACTGTATCACTGAACGTAGATAAGTATTGCGGGTCATTATTTAAACTAATTGGATTCATGTAAGTATAACCGATTAAGGATATAATTTCTACATTTCCAATTTCCCCCATGCTATTAAACGAAAGATCGAACCCACTAATCTGTGCGGCTTCGGCATTATTGGCCCTAAAGCCTACCCATTTGTTGATGTATCCAGGATCATTTGGATCAGTTGAAAGTTGGATGGATGGGGGGTTATAAAACCCAAATGTAAATTCGATCATATTTTGGTACCGATTGATAAACCAAGCAGCATCAAACATTCCCTTCCATTCGCCAATTTTAACTCCTTGCTTTATCCCAATTTCTCCTGCCCATCCTTTTTCAGGTGTTAGAGTGGCATTAGGAAAAATATTCAATGCTCCAACTGACGTTTGCGTGTAGCGTTCGGCTACTGCAGGGTATCTAATTCCTTGCCCAGCACTTATTCTAAAATGAGTATACTTTGCGATTTCATAGTGTAATCCTGCGCGAAGAATAGGATAAACCGGAATAGTAAAGGCACTAGAATCTTTCCCAAATTTAAAATCCGAATCTCCGATTCTCCCATCCATAATAAAGTGTTCTACTCTAAAACCTGCACTTAAATCAAGTTTTTTCATCAATTTGTGTTCGTATTGCGTGTAGGCAGCGGCATTATTCGAATTGTGATCACCAAATAGATTGGAGAAAACCACATTGTAAATATTTGAGAGTCCTGAAGTTAGGGTAATGCCATTGTCCCACTGCTTTTGAAATTGGTAATCCGTGAAATAAATAATCGCTCCATTACTTTGATCAGGTTTATTGATATTCGTATTTTCCGCATAATACATGCGCGTTTTTAATTGGTGTTTGTTGTTGTTCTTATCGATAAATTTTAAATAGGGATCAATAAATAAGCGCTGTCCTAGATTATACGTCAAGGTAGAAGCGGCATTACTTGTGTCGACTCCTCCACTTGGTGTGTAGCCAAGAGAGTCACTTTGCCAAATTAAAAAATTTCCTGTTTTCTGAATCTGATAATTGTAGCCAATTCCCGCTTTCAAGCGCTCCCATTTTACCGGACGAAAGTATACGGTCCCACTCACTCTACCTCTGTATTCATTCTCTCCTTGACGGTAACCATCGTTATGAAATAATGTCGTAGATAAGGTATACCCATAACGCGCAAACATTTGACTTCTAAAAACTTCAATTTGCTGATTCATTGGATTGAAGCGCTGAGCGGAATCTTTACCCCACCATTTCATGGATTCACGTTTGGGGCCATCGTAGAGTCCATATTGCAGTTTAACCTTTGTTTCTGCTTTGGTACTTGGTTCCTTTTCTTGTAAAGAAATCACGCCATTTAATGCACCACTTCCGTACAGAACAGAGGATGCTCCTTTCATCACCTCAACTTGTGAGGCTTGCTCCATTGGAATTGCATTCCATTGAGTATCTCCGGCATATCCAGACAAAAGGGGCATTCCGTTCCAAAGTAAAAGGACTCGGCTCCCGGTGCCATAGGCAAAACCTGAGCCTCCCCGAATACTCACTTGACCGTCCATTGTAAATACTCCGGGTGTTTGGTCTACTGCGGCTTCTAAATCGGTTATCCCCTTGTTATCAATCAGTTGAGGACGAATAATTTCCATTGATACCGGCACTTCCTCTATGGCTTGTTTTCTTCGGCCTGCAGAAACAACCACTGTTCCCAAATCTTTTGTTGGGGCTTGAAGTATTATTATAAGTTCTCCTGGACCGGTTACTGTGACCGTATCATTTTCAAATTGCAGCATAGATGTAATAATCGTGACGGGAAAATTTAAACTATTTAATTTAAAATTACCCTCCAAATCGGATTTTACTTTATTTCCATCCGAAGAGATAATCTTTGCCGCTATTATGGGTTGTTTATTCGATGCATCTATCACTTTTCCTGTTATCTGAGCCTTAAGAAAAGGAACAAAAAAACAGAAGGTGAGAAAACATAACTTTCCTTTCATAAACATAGTTTAGAATTCAATATTAATCGTTTTTTATGAAAAACACACAGAATAGGCCTTTTAATTTTACCCTTAAAGATTGCACTGAAATTGTAAAATAAAATTTCGTGGAGCTTGAATATCTCCTGGTCTTGAAGCGTATTCAGCATTCAGAAGGTTGTTGACGATAAAGTTAAATCGGTATTGTTTTTTAATTGAATAGGCTATCCTTAGATCAACTACAAATGCGCCTTTTTTGTTTTTTTCCCTGTATTCTTTAAGCCCGGGCAAAATTTCTTGTGTTCCAATTGGCTCTTCGAATACTTTATCAATATTAATCATTAAACTATTAAATCGCGTTGAAAAGCCCAATTCAAAATTCTTGTAGCCAAGCTGAATGTCTGATTTTGCCATATGTCGGAAGCGATACTTCAGAATATTCGTACTCGTATCTGAAAAAGTTTGTTTGTAAATTGAATCGGTATTTAAACTAATCGGGTTCATGTAGGTGTATCCTACTAGCGAGGTCACCTCAATTGGCCCGATACGCCCTTGACTATTGAATGCAAATTCAATCCCCGAAATTCTTGCTTTTTCAGCGTTTACTGCCCTAAAACCAACACACTGATTAAAGTCAACCCCTTGGGCAGTCAAGGCATTCCAGATGGCTGAATCCTCGGGTGAAGCAATTCCATAGCCCAACCAGGTCAATTTGTCTCCTGTCAATGGATTATACACGCCAAAGGTAAACTCAGTCATATTGCTATATTCATTGATAAACCCGGCAACATCTAAGTAGCCTTTCCAACTTTTACCAATTTTTACGATTTGTTTAAATCCTATCTCTCCAGACCATCCTTTTTCAGGCCGTAAATTTGGATTTTTAAATATTATTAATCCTCCGACAGAGGTAGAAACATAGCGCTCAGCTATAGAGGGGAAGCGCACTCCCTGACCAAGTGACATCCTGAGGTGGGAGGCCTTATTCAAGGCATAATGTGAACCTAGTCTAAAAATCGGATAAACCGGAATAAAAAGAGAGTCTAAATATTCAAAACGAGAATCTACTGACATGGTATCGAGCTTATAATACTCTAATCGCATACCCCCTGTTAAATCTAGTTTTTTAAACTTCGCTTCTACCTGAGAATACGCTGCATAATTTTGAGAAATGTGATTCTGAAAAACCCAGCTCTTTACTGTGCCAACATTTGCGGTAGCCCCTGCCGTCAAATTTACACCACTCAAAATACTTTTTTGAAATTGATAATCTGTATAAAAGAGCTGGGCAAATGAAGCGTCCTTATAGTTCTGATTGTTCCCTGTCGTTACGAGGTAATATCGGGTTCTTAAATAATGTTTGTTATTCTTATTATCTACAAATTTTAAATACGGATCAATATTAAGCCGAATGGCTTTTTGTCGACTGAGTGTATTATCCATTGGTTGATAGCAACTTGAATCATTTTTCCACAAAATGAACATATTTACATCTTGGTACTGAAAATTATAACTCAAGCCCGTCTTTAATTTTGTCAGTTTGTCCGACCGTAAGAAAAATGATCCATTAATCCTGAATCGTTTTTCACTTTCACCTTGGCGATAGCCGGAATCTAGGTACATATTTGCACCGAACGATGCCCCAAATTTTTTAAACGCTTTACCCCCGTAAATGTCAACCAAGTGAAATGTGGGATTTTTATTCCACCATTTCATGGAGGCTCTTCTCGGGTTGTCATACACCCCCGACTGAACTTTTACTGCCAGCTTACCTTGAATGGTTGGTTCTTTCTCCGTTAATGAAATAATTCCGTTAAGTGCTCCGCTTCCATAAAGAACTGAGGAAGCTCCTTTTATAACCTCTATTTGTGATGTCTGCTCCATGGGAATAGAATTCCATTTGGCATCGCCAATATCGGGCGAAAGCATAGGTACTCCATTCCAAAGCAGCATAACCCGACTGCCTGCACCATATGAATAGCCACCACCGCCGCGAATGCTTACTTGCCCATCCATGGCGTATACACCCGGTGATTGGTCGACGGCTTGCTCTAAATTAGCTATTCCTTTGTTGTTGATGAGTTCAGGACGTAAAATTTCCATGGAAATTGGTACCTCCTCAATTTCTTGCGCACGTCTTCCGGCAGTGACGACCACCGTTTTGATTTGAATGGATTCCACGTACAATGATTTTACGAAAGTCGTATCCTTGGTTATCCATAATGAATCTGATTCATATCCAAATGAAGAAATTATTAATTTAACTGGGTACTTCGCCGGTTTAAGAATAAATTCGCCTGCGATGTTTGCGGAGGTTTTTTCACCACTCGACAGCAAAATTTTCACACCAGGTATTGGGTCACCCTTTTTACCATCTACGATTGCACCTCGAATTTGCGCAGTTGCACTCAAGTGAAACAGACTAATAAGTAAGGTGACAATAATTTTTCTCATAGTTTTTACAAAAATTTTAACTAAATTAATAAAACGAAACTAATAAAAAATTTGAACGAGCAAACCACCCTTTGTAAAATTGCCCTGAGCCAGCTTCATGGCGTTGGAGCAAGCAGACTAAGCAAATTGATAGGACAAATAACCGATTATCACAGTTTTTTCAGTTTAAGCAACCACGAACTTTGGCTTCAAACAGGTGTTCATAAAACAATAATAAGTGGTTTAAAAAGGGAAAAAGCCCTCGGCTTGGCAGAGAAACAACTCGAGTTCAATCTAAAAAATGAAATCAAAACCACTTTCTTTTTAGATGAGGATTACCCGAGGAGGCTAAAACAGTGTGCTGACGCGCCGATTGTGCTCTATTCAAAGGGGAACTTTGATTGGAATCAACAAAAAATTCTTGCAATTGTGGGCACACGATTTCCGACAGAATATGGGCAAAATTTTCTCGAAAATTTATTAGAGGAATTGACAAACGACAACTTGCTCATAGTTTCCGGTTTAGCTTATGGGATCGATGCCCAAGCACATTTTCTATGTCTTAAAAATAATATTCAAACTTTAGGTATCTTGGGACACGGAATGGATCGAATTTATCCCAGTCTTCACAAAAATTTGGCAAAAAAAATGTTGAATAATGGAGGAATCGCAACAGAATTTTTGATAGAAACAGAACCTGATCGCGAAAATTTCCCCATGAGAAATCGCATTGTAGCAGGACTTTGTGATGCAACTGTAGTTATAGAAAGCAAAGAAAAAGGGGGGTCTATTATAACCGCTGAGCTCGCTTTTGATTACAACCGCGACGTATTTGCTCTTCCCGGGGATGTTAGGCGTGAAACATCCATGGGCTGCAATCACCTCATCAGAAAAGGCGTGGCCAACGTAATAACGAGTGCAGACGATGTGCGTACTGTTTTAAGTTGGTCGAGACAACCTCAACAGGAAAAATTTTTCATTGGATTTGAATTAGATGCTACAGAAAAAGTAATCGTACAAATTATCGAGTCTTCACCAAACATTCATTTTGATATTCTCTACATTAAATCAGGTCTTACTTTCTCCCAATTACAATCGTATCTTTTAACATTGGAAATGAAAGGGATCGTTTCGAGTTTACCAGGCAATAGACTCACAATGTGTCGCAAAACAGCTTCATGAGATAAGGAAAGAAAATAATGGTTCCTACAAGAACAGAGAACAAGGCTGCAAGCAGAACAGCTGCGGAGGAAATATCTTTAATTCGTTTAATATGGGGATTTCTTTTTAGATCAATTTCATCGGCCGTTTTCTCAATTGCTGTATTAATTCCTTCAGCAACGAAAACCATTCCTGCACTTAAAACTAAAAAAAGCCATTCAAAACGATTGATTCCGAGAAAAAAACCGCAGCAAATTATTAGCCCAAAAGCCAAAATATGAAATTTAAAATTGTTTTCATTTTTAACTAAAAATCTTAGTCCTACTAATGCAGGAATGAAGCTATTGATTACTCTGAAAAATTTCATGTTTTTTTCAAAGTTACACTTATGTTTTAAAAGTTGAAATCTGTTTGTATCTTTGCACCGCGTTCATTTAAATAAACTTATGAAGAAAGGTGGAGGGACAGGCCCTTTGAAACCTTGGCAACCTATCACAACAAAGTGAAAAGGTGCCAAATCCGATTCCGAAGGAAAAAGATAAGTTAGCCCGTTCACTCGAACCTTTTCTTCTTTACGCACGACATTATGAATAAAGAACTGGAAAAAGCACTTGAACAACGAATACTCATATTAGATGGTGCTATGGGCACGATGATTCAAGGATATGAATTATCAGAACAAGATTTTAGAGTAGGGCATTTTGATAATCATAAAAAACCTCTGAGGGGTAATAATGATTTACTTTCAATCACACGACCTGAAATAATCAAAGAAATACATCGTGCTTATCTCGAGGCAGGGGCTGATATTGTGGAGACCAACACGTTCTCCGGAACTTGGATTGCTCAAGCAGACTACGATTTGCAGGAGGCAGTATATGCCATCAATTTCGAAAGTGCGAAGATTGCCAAAGAAGTTACCCAAGAGTTTAAGGATCGTCCAAGATTTGTTGCAGGATCAATTGGTCCCACCAACAGAACAGCGTCCATTTCGCCCGATGTCAATGACCCGGGCTATCGGGCCATAACATTCGATGAATTGGTTCAGGCATACGAAGAACAAATAAATGCCTTGATGGATGGAGGTGTTGATCTTCTGCTCGTTGAAACGATTTTTGATACCTTAAATGCCAAAGCTGCATTATTTGCGATAGATCAGGTGTATGAAACCCGAGGGGAACGTTTACCAATTATGGTTTCTGGAACCATAACAGATCAGAGTGGTCGCACACTTACCGGGCAAACAACCGAGGCATTTTTGATCTCGCTATCACACATGCCCTTGTTTAGCATTGGCCTGAATTGCGCCTTAGGTGCCGATTTGATGCGGCCCTATTTGCAAATTTTAAATGATAAATCTCCATTTGCTGTGAGTGCACATCCCAACGCTGGTTTACCTAATGAATTCGGAAAATACGATCAAACACCCTCCCTGATGGCAGCACAAATTAAAGAATTTCTTGATGAGGGACTAATTAACATAATTGGAGGCTGCTGTGGAACCACACCAGAGCATATCAAAGCGATAGCTGATCTTGCAAAAAATTATTCGCCGAGAAAATGGAATTAACATTGAAACTGTCCGGTCTTGAACCTCTTTTGGTAACCAAAGAAAGCACTTTTGTGAACATTGGCGAAAGAACAAATGTCACAGGCTCAAAAGCTTTCTTGAGAATGATAAAGGAGGGGGATTACGAGGCTGCATTGAGTGTTGCCCGAGACCAAGTAGAGGGCGGTGCTCAAATCATTGACGTAAATATGGATGAGGGAATGATCGATGGTAAAGAAGCGATGGTGAAATTTTTAAACCTCATTGCATCCGAGCCAGACATTGCGCGCGTACCTGTTATGATCGATAGCTCAAAGTGGGAAATTATAGAGGCAGGATTAAAATGTATTCAGGGAAAGGGAGTTGTGAATTCAATTTCGTTAAAAGAAGGGGAAGGCATTTTCATAAGTCAGGCAAAGATTATTAAACGTTACGGCGCCGCGGTTATTGTAATGGCATTCGATGAAATTGGGCAAGCAGACTCCTACGAACGGCGGATTGAAATTTGCAAACGATCGTACGATATTCTTGTTGACGTAGTCAATTTTCCGCGAGAAGACATCATATTTGATCCAAATATTTTTCCTGTAGCTACGGGTATGGAAGAACATAACAATAATGCCTTAGATTTCTTCAGAGCCACAAAATGGATACGCGAAAATTTACCAGGGGCACATGTCAGTGGAGGTGTTTCTAATGTTTCGTTCTCTTTCAGGGGCAACAACAAAGTACGAGAGGCAATGCACTCAGCATTTCTTTACCACGGCATTCGATATGGAATGGATATGGGAATCGTGAATCCAACAATGCTCGAAGTGTATTCAGATATTGAACCTGCTCTTTTGGAACATGTGGAGGACGTATTATTGAACAAACATTCAGATGCGACGGAGCGCCTGCTCGAATTTGCTGAAACGGTGAAAGGTGAAGTTATTAAAAAGGAAGCCGATCTATCGTGGAGAAGACTACCTGTACAAGGTCGATTGAGCCATGCATTAGTGAAAGGCATTGTAGACTTTATCAACGACGATGTGGAGGAATGCAGACACCTTTTTACTCGTCCAATTGAAGTAATAGAAGGTCCTCTGATGGATGGCATGAACACAGTAGGAGATTTATTTGGCAGCGGTAAAATGTTCCTCCCTCAAGTTGTAAAGTCTGCACGCGTCATGAAAAAAGCGGTTGCATACCTATTACCTTACATTGAAGATGAAAAAGACGGCAAGTCCTCTTCAGCAGGAAAAATATTGATGGCAACGGTAAAAGGTGATGTGCATGATATCGGAAAAAATATAGTAGGTGTTGTACTGGGATGTAATAATTATGAGGTAATAGACCTTGGTGTTATGGTTCCGGCGGACAAAATAATTAAAGCGGCAATTCAGGAAAATGTTGATGCCATTGGTTTAAGCGGTTTAATTACGCCCTCCCTTGATGAGATGGTCTATGTAGCTAAAGAAATGGAAAGGGCAGGATTATCCATTCCCTTACTCATTGGAGGAGCAACTACCTCAAAAGTACATACAGCGGTAAAAATAGAGGAACATTATACAAAAGGTCAAGTTATTCACGTCTTGGATGCATCTCGATCTGTAACAGTTGTAGACAGTTTATTGAGTCAAAAGAAGGAGCATTTTATTCGCGAACTCAAAGATGAATACAGTAGATTACGCGCTCATCATACAAAACACAGACTAGCAAAAGAACTTCTGGACTTAGACAGCGCAAGAAAAAACAAACTCAATTTAGAATTCAACGAAAGCAGCATTTCGCCTCCAAATTTTTTGGGTACCAAAATACTCAAAGAAATGGATTTGACAGAAATTTCAAAATTTATCGATTGGACTCCTTTTTTCCAAACATGGGAATTACACGGAAAATTCCCTTCCATTTTGCGGGATGAAATTGTGGGGTTGGAGGCAACAAAATTGTTTGAAGATGCACAACAGATGCTTCAAACAATCATTTCGGAGCGATGGTTGGAGGCGCGCGCGAGTTTTGGGTTATTTCCGGCAAATTCAGTAGGCGATGACATAGAAATTTACAATCCTGAAAATTATTCTGAAGTAATTGGGGTTCAGCGAACATTAAGACAACAAATAAAGAAAGCTAAAGATCAAGCCAATTTAGCGCTCGCAGATTTCATCGCTCCAAAATCAACAGGGATAACCGATTACATCGGAGCTTTTGTTGTATCGACAGGATTTGACATTGAGTCACGAATTGCGAAATTTGAAGCTCAACACGACGACTATAATTCTATTTTACTGAAAGCATTAGCCGATCGTTTGGCAGAGGCCTTAGCGGAATACCTGCATATGGAAATTCGACGAAAATACTGGGGATATGCAGAACATGAAGTATTTTCTAATGAAGAATTAATAAAAGAAAATTATCGTGGCATCAGACCTGCGCCGGGATATCCCGCCTGTCCCGATCATTTGGAAAAAATTGAGCTATTTAAGTTATTAAACGCAGAACAAACAATAGGAGTGTCATTAACTGAAAATCTTGCCATGTATCCTGCTGCCTCGGTGAGTGGATGGTATTTTGCGCATCCACAAGCCAAATATTTTGGTCTCGGTAAAATTTCCACAGAACAAGTGAAAGACATTTGCCACCGAAAAGAAAAAAATTACGATGTACTTTTAAAATGGTACAATGTAATTCTTCAATGACAATTTTAAATGGCTTCCATTCTTTATTACCATGTCTTTTTTACTTTATATTGTAAAAAAATTTCACAAGGGAGGAATTTAAATATCCAATTTTGAATTGCGCGGAATTAAATAAATAAAGAAGTTTTAAATTTTCAAAAAATCTTTAATTACTGCAACTATTTTGTGAAGTTCTAAGTCAATTAGTTAAATTTACGGATAATTTTTTCTATGAAGTCTGCATTCCAAATAATCACGATAATATTTTTTCTTGCATGTACAATGCTTGCCTATGGTCAGTCTCCGATTGCAAATTTTACAGCTAATCCAACCTCTGCGTGCTCAAACGTTCCTATATCCTTCAACAGTACGTCCAACGCGAATGGGGGCCCAGCCATAACAAATTATGTATGGGATTTCG
>VGMK01000003.1 GCA_016866375.1 Bacteroidota bacterium | reverse complement strand
ATGCGTGTCAAAAATCGTATTATTCAACTGCGGGGAATAACTCCCTATTTTCGACAAATACACCAAGCACAGGTCATGGACCATTTACAATTCCCTTGGCCGAACCCTGCAGCAGATTTGCCAATATGAACGAAAACGAAGTTAGTTCAATCATTGGAGTTTATCCAAATCCGAGCAATCAACTGCTGTATATTCAGACAAATGGTAAGTTAAATTCAGACGAGAACTGGAAACTACTTTCTTCTCAGGGTTCCGAAATATGGATTAAACCTGTTGCTATGACAACAGATCAAAATAATATTGTTGTTCACGTTTTTGATGTTTCTATGTTTGCGGATGGTCAATATGAATTAATTAACCTTTCAAGTAAGAGTAAGACGCGCATTACTTTCGTTAAGTACTAATTAAGCACAGGCAGACTTATTTACTTTTTTTTAAAACATACTTGTTAGGTAATTTAATTTCCTTCGTTTAAAACGTATGAAATAGTATAAAATGAAAACTAAACTGCCTCTCCAAGCAAGCCTTTCTCTTTTATTTATGAGTCCTATCCTTACTAATTTTGCACAACAGAAAGAAGTATCACTTGGCATATCTTCCTCATCCTACTCCTTTGATAACCAAAAACAAGCTTATAACTGGGGTGCCTCGCTTCCGGGATTTCAAGTAGGATATCTCTACAGTCCAAAAATTAACTTGTTTAAAAAAAATAAAAACGGCATCATCAATCCTTACATGAATTTAGAATATGCATTCTCAAATTGTACGGCAAAAAATTTAAACCTCCCAACACCTATCACCCTACACCAATTGCGGTTTTCATTGCCGATGCGCATTAGAATCGCACAGACTGAAAAAAAGCGATTTTCATATTACGTTCAGGGTGAACCTGGAATACAAGTGAACGCTCTACAACAAAATTACAAGCAACGCGACTTACCAAAATTGGAACCATTCGACACCTATTTGAATGTTGGGGTAGGCTTCACGCATTCCAAAAAAATAAGAGAAATAAAAAAAGCAGGATACAAATTTGTTGGTGTCACAATGAACGCTTCTCGCATGATCCCCTTAAATAGTTTTCGCTTTGGTGAAAATCAAGGTTCTTTTCACCAGTTCAGGGTAAACATAGGTCTAAAATATAGTTATCTGGAACCAAAAAGAGTCAAAAAACGCTTATTTATGTGGTGATTTTTGTGACTTAAAACGTAAAATCGCTATCCAAAGTATACCGAAAAGAACACTTGCAAAAATTAAGTGGGAAGTTTGAATAAATCCTGGCATATCTGCATACGCCAACATCACTCCGGAAATTAACTCAATCGCTAGTATCAAATATGCTCCTCTTATCAATTTTATTTTATACGTTTTCTCATTTTTCCATGCTATAAAACTAAGACCGATTAAAACGAGCCAAGAAAAACTCCGGTGAATAAAAAATGGCAGACCTAGCGACTCTATCCATTCCTCCCTTGAAAACCCTTTTTTGACCAAGGCATCAATGTCCTCTCGTACTTGGGTTCCTAAAAACATTTGATAAAACGTTATGAGAAAAATTAGCCAAACTGAAGTTTTTAGCCACTTTGGAACTAGGATCTCGCGCTGCAACATAGGACTTACTCGATATAAAACAAAGGTTTGCACCGCAATAATAATTAATGCCAATAACATGTGAATTGTTATAGTCCAGGGCACCAAATTCGTAGCAACGACAATACTACCAAACCAGGCTTCAATACCCATTAAGATTAAATTAGCGAGTGAAACTAATAGCAATCCAGACTTACGATAGGCTAAGAACATCCAAAGAAAGGACACCAACATAAAATTTCCCGCTAAAAATCCAAGTAACCTGTTTATATATTCCGTCCATGTTTTTCTTGCATTAAAGTTCTCTTCTACATAGACACTTGGATCATTTTTTAATTGATTGGCTTCATCTTTAAAACCAACGTTTGCAAGGAAAATTGAGAACTTTTCAACTTTTTTTTCTCTTTTCTCAAGGTAAATTTCTTTGTAATCTTTCGGTAACACCGTTGAATCCGTTGGTGGTATCCATTGCCCAAAACACTTCGGCCAATCCGGACAACCCATCCCAGAACCGGAAATGCGAACAAAGCTTCCGGCAACAACCACCAAATAAATTGCAACTAAGGTAATCCAATTGAAAATGATAAATCTTCTTGAAAAACTCATATATCAAAATTACGTAATTCGGAGAGTCAGTAGCGATTTAATTGAAGGTTAACACACAATGTCGTATCTTTGTTTTTTGCTCAGATGAAATTAACGAATCTCACCGCTATCTCCCCCGTTGACGGAAGATATCACTCCACGACAGAATGTTTAAGCCCTTATTTTTCAGAATTTGGCTTAATGAGGTATCGTGTACTTGTTGAAGTTGAATATTTTATCTCGCTTAGCTTTCAGGGTTTGGATGAACTTCCGGAACTTTCGTCTGCACAGATTGACGCATTGCGCAATATCTACATTAACTTCAGGGAAGAGGATGCCAATTGGATAAAAAACTCAGAAAAAATTACCAATCATGACGTAAAGGCTGTTGAGTACTTTTTAAAGAATAAACTAGAGGCACTTCAACTCCAAGATCTATCTGAATTTATTCACTTCGGTTTAACCTCACAAGATATCAATAATACGGCAATCCCCTTATCCATAAAAGAGGTTATTAATGATGTCTATTTGCCTCTTTTAGATAAAATTATCCGAAAATTGACCGAGCTATCGATTGAATGGAAAGACATTCCCATGTTGGCAAAAACACACGGTCAACCTGCCTCACCCACAAGACTCGGAAAGGAAATTTATGTTTTTGCGGAACGTCTAAACAAACAAAAAGAACATTTACTGAATGTTCCTTTTTCAGCTAAATTTGGTGGAGCAACAGGTAACTTTAACGCTCACCATGTCGCATACCCAATGCATGATTGGGTTTCTTTCGCCAATTCTTTTGTCAATAATATTTTAGGATTGCATAGAAGCCAAACTACCACTCAAATCGAACACTACGATAACCTCGCAGCATTATTCGATGCATTGAAAAGAATTAATACCATCTTATTGGACTTAAATCGTGATTTTTGGACCTATATTTCGATGGATTATTTTAAACAAAAACTAAATGAAGGAGAGGTTGGTTCTTCCGCTATGCCTCATAAAGTGAACCCAATCGATTTTGAGAACTCTGAGGGCAATATCGGTATCGCAAACGCTTTGTATGAACATCTTTCAGGAAAATTGCCCGTTTCGAGGTTACAGCGAGACTTGACAGATTCTACGGTTTTACGAATCGTAGGATTACCTTTTGGTCACACAATTATTGCATTTACTTCCTCACTTAAGGGTCTAAATAAGGTAATGTTAAACGAAGAAAAACTTAACCAAGATCTAGAAAATAATTGGGCAGTTGTGGCTGAGGCTATACAAACCATACTGAGAACCAGTGGCTATGAAACACCTTATGAAGCGCTCAAACAATTGACACGAAAAAATGAAAAAGTTACGCAAGAAAGTGTCCGTTCATTCATTGAAACGCTGGAAATTTCTGAAGAATTGAAAAAGCGATTGAAAGCCATAAAGCCCCAAAACTACCTGGGTATTCAACTTATTCCATAAGTAATGTTTCGCACTACACTCCTCTGCTTATTTATAAGTCAAATATCATTTGGACAAATTGACTTTATCGATTGGAGTGCATTAACTCGCTCATCGGGGAATGTATTGAAGGTGATCCCAAAAGACAGCAATACGTTTTACACCCTGAGATGGAGTGGTGGCAACGCATTGGGTAACTATAAATTCACCTTACACGATTTTTTTGAGAAAGTAGCTGAAAAAAGAATTAAACCAATTACTAGAAATGGAATTGGCACATTTGAGACAGCATTTCAGGCCAATAATATGCTGTTCAGCTTCATTTCAGATAAAAATGGTCCGAACAGTGAACTTTTCATTCAACCTTATCATGAGGAATTGGGCGAATCTGGCTACCCCGAATTAGTTGCAAGTTATGTAAATCCCAAAATAGGGGCAAAATCAAATTTTATTATTCAACAGTCACAAAATAGAAAATACTTTGGTATCATGTGGGAAATCCCCGGAAATCGAAAGGAAAGTGACGTATATGGGTACAAAGTAATAGATAACTATTTACAAACCGTTTCAGAGGGAGAATATATTATTCCCTTCGCAGGGAATATGACGACCATAAATGAATTCCATCTTACGAATGAAGGAGCGTTTTTTTTATGCCTGACCGAACACCACAAGCCCAATGACGGCTTGTTTACAAGAAATTACAAAAATTTTAAATCCATCCATTTGTACAAGGTCAAGAATAATACTCTGTTGGAATATTCTTTAGAAATGGATGATAACCGAATTGACGATATGCAATTTAATTCAAATGATGCTAATATTTTGACTCTCACAGGGGTTTATGGAAAAGGACAAAATCAAGGAATTGAAGGAATTTTTCAACTTAAAATTGACACACGTCAAGACAGTCTCTTGAGCAAAGGATTTGCGGCATTTGACAGCAAGCTTTCTGAGGATTTTAATGAGGAAATTACAGGTCCTGTAACATGGAATCGCAATCATTTTACCAATAACAATCTTTTTTATGACTACCTCATGCGTGACTTATTTTTACAAGAGGATGGTACACTTGTTGGCTCAGTTGAACAATACTATGTATCTAGACGTGTAAATTATGACACCAGAACTGGATTAGGTTCAACGGTTTACTATTATTATTACGACGATATAATTACCTTTAAATTAGGGCAAAATAATACATTTGATTGGCAAAAACGCATTGAAAAATCTCAGGTGTCAATGAACGACAATGGCCCATACAGTTCCTATTCAAGCTATTGCGACGGTAAGAAACTTTTTTTATTATTTAACGACAACGTCAAAAATTACGAAGAGGATGGTCTATTCAAGAGAGAGGAGGGGGAAATATATGCCTCAAATGTATCCATCAGACGAAATGCCGCAGCAACGTGTGAAATAGATATACAAAATGGAGCAGTTTCTCGTAGAACACTGTTTACAAGAAAAGAATTAAAATCCCTTATCGTCCCGAAAATGTTTGAACTTGATCAAAAAAATAGACTTTTATTTCTTTATGCCATTGATGGATTTAAAGAACGATTTGGGTTGATTAAATACTAAATGAAATTATTATTCAAAATTGGTTTTCTTGTCATTTTGTCCGCTTGTGTTCAAGAGACAAAAAGAAAATCGGCAACTGAAAATCTCTCTGATCCATTTCTCGATGACCACAGTTATTCTAACTTGAACGAAATAAAAACTCGGCACTTACATTTAGAATTAGACGTCAATTTTGAAAGCAAGAAAATTTTTGGAGTCGCAAGACATAGAATGCTGAATTTAAACAATTCGGACACGGCAATCTTTGACATAAAGGGGCTTGAAATACAAAAAGTAACAACAGGTGAGAAAAACTCCGAAAATGAAGTAGACTTTGTAATTGGAAAATACGATAAAGACTCCATTCTTGGTCAACCTCTTCTCGTCCAGATTCATCCAAAAGATTCCATTATAAACATTTATTATAAAACAACAGAAAATTCCGAGGCTCTTGATTGGTTAGAACCAAAATTAACAAGCTCCAAAATTCATCCTTTTCTCTACACTCAAGGACAAGCTATATTAACTAGAACATGGATACCTATTCAAGATTCACCATCCAATCGTTTTACCTATTCAGCTGAGGTGAAAGTGCCCTCGCAGCTTCGCGCCGTAATGAGTGCAAAAAATAGTAAGGACAAAAGTACGAATGGAATTTACAAATTTTCAATGCCCTACTCTATACCGTCGTATTTAATAGCATTGGCTGTTGGAGACTTGACATACACTTCGCTTTCATCCAACACCGGTTTCTTCTGTGAACCACAATTAACTGCAAAATGTAAAAGTGAGTTTGTTGATCTACCAAAAATGCTCGCAGCTGCTGAAAAACTTTATGGAAAGTATCAGTGGGACCAATACGACATCCTAATTTTACCTTTTTCCTTTCCATTCGGTGGAATGGAAAACCCCATGCTTACATTTATAAATCCAACCATTATCACTGGCGACAAAAGTTTGGTTTCTGTCATTGCTCATGAGCTCGCGCATTCGTGGTCAGGAAATCTAGTTTCTAACAAAACTTGGAACGACTTCTGGATAAATGAGGGCTTTACCGTTTATTTTGAAAACAGAATCATGGAGGAACTTTACGGAAAGGAGACCGCTGATATTCTCGCACTTGTAGAAATTTATGAGTTGAACGATGAAATCCTTCGAATTAAGAACTCTAAACATCCCGAGGATAGCAAACTTTTTTTGAACCTTAATTACAGAAACCCTGACGAAGGCATGACGGACATCGCGTACACAAAAGGTGCCTGGTTTTTAAAATCGTTGGAAGCCAGTGCGGGAAGGAAAGTTTTTGATAATTTTTTAAAAAATTATTTTGCCTCTTTTGCTTTCTCTACCATAAGCACTAAAGATTTCATAGACTACTTAGAGAAAAATTTACTGTCGAAAAATAAAATAGACTTTAATTACAACGATTGGATAAATAAAGAGGGTTTGCCTGACAACAGAGTTGAAATTGTTTCTCCCAGATTGGCGTACATCAAAAATCTTGCGGCTAAGTTTAGTGCCGGAGAGGATGTTTTTGCTCCCAAAATTCGGTATGAGCGTATTCGAATAAAAAATAAAATAAAAAAGAGGAAAATAGTTGAGCAGATCAAAAAAGAGGATTTTATAACTCAAGAATGGCAGATGTTTTTGAGGTATTTACCAAAATCCATTTCCATTGATAAATTAGAAAGTTTAAATTCTTATTTTGGTTTCAACCGAACTGAAAATGCAGAAATTGCATTGGATTGGTTTACCCTGTGTATTAATGCAAATTATGACGGCGTTCTACCAGATATTGAATCCTTTTTAAGAAAAATAGGGAGAAGAAAGTTTGTACTTCCGTTATATGAAATGCTCGCTCAAAAGCCTCAATATAAAAACTTCGCTAAAACTCTTTTTAATTCTCAAAAAAACTACTATCACGCAATTACCAAAAATAGTGTAGAAAAATTATTCGAAAACTAATTTTATTAGTTCGCCATTTCGCTCATGAACTTAATTCTCATTATCCTGAGCTCTTCCTCGGAATATAAGCCATCAAAATCATGGTATGCTTCAACAATATCGTCTGTTTCCGCACCAGCAAAGTAAGAATATAACTCCTCTTGATTATCCGCATCAAGCACACTATTGACGTAATAATTGATGTTCACGCGCGTTCCGGAATTTACTATTGATTCAATTTCATCCAATAACTCATGAAACGACTTTCCTTGGGCGCTCGCAATATCCTCTAAAGGTAATTTTCTGTCAATATTTTGAATCAATTGAACCTTCAACATGGATTTATTCACCAAAGATTTCACTACCATATCCTGTGGTCGCTCAATGTCATGCTCCTCAACATACGCTGAAATAAGAGCCAAAAATGGTTCTCCATAACGCTGTGCTTTTCCCGCACCCACTCCTTGTATATTCGTTAATTCATCCAAGGTAATGGGATATTGCAGACACATATCTCGTAAGGAGGGTTCTTGAAATATAACGAAGGGTGGTATATTTTTTTCTTTAGCCAATGACTTTCTGAGATCTATCAATAAATCATAAAGTTTTTCATCAAACGCTCCTCCCTTTCCAGACACTTGAACGATACCTTCCTCATCGTCATCACCCGAGTAATCATGTTGTTTTATCAACATAAACTCCTGAGGGTTTTCAATAAATTTTTTACCTTTTTCGGTAAGTTTCAGCGTTCCAAATAACTCAACATCCTTATAAATCAGATCGCCTACACAAACTTGGCGAATTACTGAGTTCCAAAAATGTTCATCCTTTTCTTTTCCAACACCAAATAAAGGTAATTTTTGATGATTGTATGATTTTATTTCCGCAGTTACATTGCCCGCCAAGAACGCACAATAGTGCCGAGGTTTTTGTGTTTCCTCCAAGAGAACTATAGCTTCCAGAAGCATTGAAACATAAATCCTTCCATCTTTTCTTTCCCTCGGATTTCGGCAATTGTCGCAACATTCATTGCATTTCTTTTCATCGAATTCTTCACCAAAGTAATGCAGTATAAATTTTCTTCTACAAACTGAAGTTTCAGCATAGGAAACGATTTCATGTAAGAGCTGCTTTCCTATTTCAAGCTCAGTAAGTGGTTTTCCTTGAAGGAATTTTTCCAACTTTTCAATGTCTTTATAACTGTAAAACGCAATACAATCCCCGATACCTCCATCGCGTCCTGCCCTTCCCGTTTCTTGGTAATAACTTTCTATTGATTTCGGAATATCGTGATGAATTACATAACGCACATCGGGTTTATCTATGCCCATTCCAAAGGCAATCGTAGCAACGATAACATCAATTTCCTCCATAAGAAACATATCCTGATGTTTAGCACGGGAGTTCGTATCTAGCCCAGCGTGATATGGTAGAGCATTAATTCCATTCACTTGTAGCAGTTCGGCTATTTCTTCAACCTTTTTTCTGCTCAAACAATAAATGATTCCGCTCTCACCTGCCCTACTTCTTATGTATTTGATAATTTGTTTCTCCACCTCTCGTTTTGGACGAATTTCATAATATAGATTGTCCCTGTTAAATGAGGATTTAAATACCGCCGCATCTAACATATTTAGATTCTTCTGTATATCGTACTGAACCTTGGGTGTTGCGGTTGCAGTAAGCGCAATTATGGGAACATTAGAAATTTTTTCAAAGATCTCGCGAAGTCGCCTATATTCAGGCCGAAAATCATGGCCCCACTCAGAAATACAATGGGCTTCATCGATTGCAAAAAAAGAAATATCTACAGTTGTTAAAAAATCAATGTAGTCTTGTTTCGTCAAAGATTCAGGAGCCACATACAACATCTTAGTTTTTCCTGCTCTTATATCGCTCTTTACTTTACTAATTTCTGACTTCGATAGTGACGAATTTAAAAAGTGAGCAACGCTTTCATCGTTACCGATATTCCGAATGGCATCAACTTGATTTTTCATGAGAGCAATGAGCGGTGAAACAATGATGGCTGTTCCCGACATCAAAAGGGCCGGTAATTGATAACACATGGATTTTCCTCCACCGGTCGGCATGATTACAAAGGAATTACGACCAGATAATAAATTTTTAATTATTTTCTCTTGCTCACCACGAAAATGGCCAAAACCAAAATAAGAGCGTAAAGCTGATGTAATATCAACCTCTACTCGTGATCCTTGCAAAATTGCTTCTTCCATTCCGTCTAAAACAACAACTCAATCTGACTTGTTTAGCTAAATTTACAAAAAAATCACAAATATTTTCTGAAAAAAATGAAAAATTTGCATTGTTTATGCATTAAACGCAACGACCTCTTTTACCTCCGGCAAATGTTGCTTTAACAAATTCTCAATTCCTCCCTTTAATGTTGCGGTAGAGGATGGACAACCTGCACAAGAGCCTTTCAATAGTAATGTAACAGTTCCATTTTCAAATCCCACATAATCGATAGCTCCTCCATCGTTTTCAACAGCAGGCCTCACATATTCATCTAATAAATTACGAATTGGAACGTCAAACTCCGTAGGAAGAAAAGGTTTTTTTGCATATGTTGACTCTGATTTTTCCTTGGGAATTGGCATTTGAGTCAGTATTTCTTTTCCTTCAGATATCCACGATTTAATGAATTCTCTCAGTTCCATAGTAATGAAATCCCATGGTACATTATCCGTTTTGGTAATAGTGACAAAATTTGCAGCAATAAAAACACCCTGAACAAATGGAAACTTAAATAATTCCTCCGCCAGAGGAGAAAATCCTTTCGCTTCCGACTGGGAAGAAAATTCTACAGAATCTCCTACTGTTAAAATATACTTATTCGCAACAAATTTCATAGTTGTTGGGTTGGGAGTCATTTCGGTATATAGGGTTACAGGAATGTTCATTTCTTTTTTTCACAAAATTACGCAATAATAAAATTATTCAGACCACATTCCTCCGCTCGAAAACTGAATAAAAGGTAAATCATTTCTTCTTTCATTTGAATTGAACACTGGTAGACCTTCCTCATTTAATCGCGGATAGTGTGGTGTGTTATGAGGCGCCCATTTTGGAAGCCAACATAAATCATGAATAATCCTGTTTTGAAAAACATGCCTTACTTCTTCACTATCCATTCCAAACTTTATCCTTATAGGAACTGTTCCCTGATCATATTGAACGCTTCCATAAATTATCCCTGCACTGGTCTTTCCATAAGGCAATCTTGATAAATCTTTATACCCATTTTTACAAAATTCAGGATTGTTTCGTAGCCATGCGGTTCCACGAGATTCTCCTGTCCAAATGTTTAAACCAAATTGAAATCTCATTAACTCTTTTCGGAAAGTCGTCACAAAATGTGCTGTTCTATACCTGTCCTCGGATTGACCTCCAAAAACATCGTTTTCAAGATACACGGACCATTTATTAAGTGTGAGACCAAAAGCACCAGAACGCTGCGAAGTTCCTTTTGTATCAAAGTACCATAAATAAGAGAATCCCAGAGAATTTCTAAAGGCTGAATTATTACTTAAATTGTTAATAATAGGATCTATTTCAATAGTTGAACATGTTTTACCACCCAAAATTGAAGCGCCTAAAAAAATTCGTGAATCTATAAAATGTAAACGCTTACCGAAAGAGTTCAAGACGTAAGACAATCTTCCTCCTGCTTGGAATTGAGAAAATGCTAACACGTAGGATGATTTAATTTCTAAACCGATTTCATTTTCATGTGAGCCAATATCCACCACAATTCCGACCTGTGTGGGTACTCTTTCATTTAAACTCCATTGAGAATTTGCATTAAACGTGAATATGAGCAGAACCAATAAAATGCGCATCTGTTTTTCGGTTCAATAATCATTCCGCTATTGATGAGCGCTCTCTAATAAATCTAGCACCGTTTTAACTGGACTGAAAATTTCATTTGGAATTTCAACAAACAAAGTAATCCAATTTTCCATGGATCCATTCCAAAGCCCCGGATACTCTACGAAACTTACGGTTTTACCCTTTTGAGATTTTTCAACTACGAAATAATGCTCCTCATTCCGAAACTCCGATAAATCGAATTTTTGGCCGTCCGAACCGTGTATATCCAATACCATAAATACAGGATTGAAATGAGTACTGCTCAGCATGAGTTTTGAATTATGATGATCTGATGCTATTTGAACCCTTTCGACAATTTGTTTTTTAAGAATACCCCCAATATCAACATAATAGGGCCCTCCTCCAGGTTGTCCCTGATTTTTTACCATACCGCACACTCGAATTGGCCTGTGAATTAACTTATTCAAATCTCCTTCATGTGCAGAAAACTCCCCCTCTGTAAAGAGAAAATACTTTTTTGAAAGCGATTTTATTCTTGTTAAATTTTGAGTATCCAAAGCATCCTTTAATTCTTGCTTCACCTGCAGGAGTAACCCAGCTAATGCCTTAAAATAACGAGTACTCTTCTCAGAATTTCGGTAAGGCTGAACATTATCTATATTTTTCACAAAAATTAAATCTTCTTGAATGGTTTGTAAATTGCCCAAAAGTGCACCGTGCCCTGCAGGAAGTCGAATGGTTTCACCGCGGTTATCTTTTTCGAGGACAAGAAGTTCATCAAATACATATGCATCGGTTTTCGGATCCTGAACCGAAAAATTTAAGTCCACCGTCTTTGTGACAATTTGCGCTACTTGTTTAATGGACTCGATAATTTGTCGTCGAAAATTGGGTTGTATTGTGAAATGAAATCGCATTTCTGATGTAATTTTTAATCCCTGAAGAACGTGTTCTTGAAATGGATTCAAAACGAAAGGTGGCATGTGATGGAAAGGTATCAAGCCCTTGGGTATGTTGCCAAAATTCATTCCTGTATCGCTAAGTAAATAACGAATAAGTTGAACTTTATCAATAGACGAGTCCAAAACCGCGCGTTGCAGCTCTTCAGGTAATTTTTGAAAAAAAGCAAAGTCACGAACGTTTGCTAAAAAAAGTTCAAGACGCTCCCGATTTTGTTCGCTCTGTATTTCCAAATAGTCATATAAGAAATCAAACATACGAGAACCAGATCCCGAGGCTGGAACAAAGTAGCAACAAGACCTTTCTGTTTGTTCAAAATATACCTCAAAGGCTTTTTTTTCGGCCTCGGTAAATCGAATAATTCCGTCGCCTAAACCGCAAGGACGATCAAGTGATAACAAAGGATTACCTTTTTTTATTTGTGAGCGTTGTAAAATTATTGTTTGATCCTCGCGCATCGTGCGTAATTGAATAAGAGGCTTTTTCGTTTATTTGTATTGTGAATTTACTCTACGAATTTATAAAATATAAATGGCAAGCAAAAGGAAGACATGGAATTCACTCTCCCTTTGTTTATGATTTCGTTGAAAAGGTGCTCAAGAACAAGTTGAATTCTAAAGAGCTTAATCAAGCGAATGAATACCATAACTTTTTACAGAGATGTGATATCGAAATTGAGTTTAACGAATTTGGGGCCGGTTCAAAATTGTTAAAAAAAACACGACGAATAAAAGATATGTTTGCATTGAGCAGTTCCAAGGGGAAATATGGCAAGTTGTTATATTTACTTGTTAAGCATTATAAGCCGGAGAAAATAGTAGAATTTGGAACATCTTTGGGAGTTGGAACTTTACAAATGCATCTTGCCTCTAAAAGCGCTGAAATTACAACTGTTGAAGGATGTAAAAACACACATGCATTTACACTAAAAAACTTCCCACTAAAAAATCCAAATGTAAATTTTATTTTAAGTTCTTTTGAGGCTTTTTGCTTACAAGAAGTAAAGAATTCTTATGATTTAATTTTTATTGATGGGCATCACGATGGAGAGTATTTACTCCGATATTTGAGACTATTAGACGACCAAACACACGACAACACACTACTAATTTTGGACGATATTCGATGGAGTAAATCTATGTTCGATGCATGGAAAAAGCTTAGTACCGATAAAAAATACCATGTAAGTATTGATTTATTCCGAGTTGGTATTTTAGTCAAGAAACCTGATCAAGCCAAGGAGCATTTTATCCTTCAGTACTGATCAATACGTTGCAGATAAATATTCCAACAAATTTTCATTTCCTTTCATGGTTGGAATTACCACGGCGCTGTTGATTGTATTTATCACAAAATCTTCACGTTTATTATCATCGAACAACATTGAACTCTCAGCAGCAACATATCCTTCCGCAACAGTCACGGAAACTTCATTTCGAACCAAAGTTTGATTTGGATTGACTTTCATTGGTTTTACCTCAACTTCTTTCGGTGCCGATAATTCGGTTTTCTTTTCATCTTGTTTTTTTGCTCTATTAATTTCTTCCTTTTTAAGCTCAGCTGTTAAAGGTTGTACTTCGTCTTTTTGAAAGTCCTGAGCGGGTGAAAGCGCATAGAAAATGAAAAAGGCGAACGCTAAAGATGTTCCAATTTGAAAACCTGGTTTGAACCAAATTGATTTCTGAGGAGGAAATAAGAAAAGGAGTAATCCTGCAAACAAACTCGGTTGTGGATGCGTTTCTGCGAATAACTTATCGAGACTACTCTTAACGTTTTCACTTGGATAGTTTTCCTCCAACATATCCTCCATCCCCACATAAAGGAACTTCATCGCCTCAAAATCCTCTTCCGTTTGAATCCATTCTTGCAAGATAGCTCTTTCAGAACTACTCAACTCCACGAATTTTTTTGTCTTTACAATTTCAATTAATTCCTTTTCCATAATTATAATGTTAAGCTTGGATTAAATACTTTTAATTGTTCTGCTAATTGTTTAGTCGCGTAAAAAAGTCTCGACTTAACTGTTCCTTCATTCAGCTCCATAACCTCTCCAATTTCCTTCATCGATAATCCTTCAAAATGTCTCAGAACGAATACTTCCTTATGTTTGTCGTCTAATTGCGCTAAGCTATGTTCAAATGCCTCTTTAAACTGCAAATCGTAAACTTGATTAAACACATTCGATGGACCTATCACTTGTTGTTTGTCATCGATTCCATTGGTCATATTCTTGCGCACTTCCGCTTTCTTGTATTCGTTTTTACACATATTTCCTGCTACAGAAAAGACCCAAGTGCGAAACGATTTCTGGGTATCAAAATAGCCCGGATTTCGGATAATCTTAGCAAATAAATCGTGTAACATGTCTTCTGCCTTTAAAGAATCTCGCCACAACATTTTTTCGAAATAACCTTTTAATATTCCCGCATAACGTTTGTACAATTCATCGAAGGAATGTTTGTCTCCCTTCTGCAAAGCCTCCATGAGCGCTTCGTCAGTCCAATCACTATATTTCCGGCGGAATATTTTCACTAATAGCCTTTTTTCTTTTGAAGCAAACCTGCTTTTTGTTTCACAAATTCTATTTCACCTTCCATTTCGGCTTGTTTTTTCAGTTGACCAGTGTCGCGGTAATAATTCAAGAGATAAAACATGGCTGGAAGATAATTAGCAGCCAAAGAATTACTCGTTGGAGACGAGTAACCTCGAATGCTTTTCTTATTCAACTTTTCATTCCAACAATATTCAACTTCATTAAAAGTACGTTCCGGGGAGGCTCTGTATTCAAAAACAATTCCAAAGGGCGATAATTTAGGAACTAGCGGCTCTAAATAAGGTTTAGGAATAGTCATGCTCAAAGCGATTTTTTTCTCCTCGTTTTTCTCACAAAAATCTTTTAAGTAGACAACATCAACTTTCTCATTGGTAGGTAATTGATAACCCTTTTGTTTTAATACTTCCCGGTAGGTTTCACTTTGTAAAAAGTCTAAAGAAACGATTGTAAGGTCATGATCGCAATGCGCCGTATTATTGATTTGGCTGAATGTAGCACCATAATTATCCATAAATCCATGAGTAATCAAGATGCTATTTCCACATGCCGATTGCACAATGTCTTGACCGTAAAGCTGTATTTCAGGCGTAAGTACTTGCTGAGCTGCCATAGCATTCAAGTTTACTTTTGCTTCTGCTGTATCTTGGAGAATTATGGCATTTGCAACCTTATATTTCAATACATCAGGATGATTCGGTGAAATCTTAGACGCATTATCAATATAAGAAGAACGTTTTATATCGTAATTTCCAGCTTCGTAATAACCAATGTTCGCCTCTACCGAATTTGGATCAATGGTAATCATATCCTCTGCTAACTGATTGATTTGTGATTGTTGTTCCTCTGTAGGGGAACGCTGTGTAGACTGCGTTTTTGCTTTCTTTTGAACCGAACTATAATTACTATATGTACTGTTCAATTGTGAAGATTTTTTTTCAGTGTTTTCTGACTTGCGTGTAGCTTGATCTTTGTTCTGTTTAGCTTTACTTACTTTTGCATCATTTTTAAATTGAACTGAATCAGTTGCTACAGGTTGTGTCCCTAAATACGTTGAGTTGCTGTTATTTACTGAGTTGAATTTTCCATTAACCGATGGCGCAACATTATTATTAGGCTCTTTATTCGTATTTGATTGTTTTTCAACTTGAGAAAACAAAAAGAAGTTTGTCAAGGAAATTAGAAAGAATAAAAAGTATTTCATTGCATTTAATTTTTGTCGAGTACACACAAAGTTAAAATAGGTTCAAAAAAGGTACCAAATAATTTTATTAAGAAGGAATTTATTAGAATAAAATGTAGTTTTGTCCGTTGAATGAGTTATGAAGATTTTTAAGATTTTCTTGTCGATCATAATCATTATTGCCCTGTATTTTTCTACTACAGGTTGTAGCAAAAAGAATTTCTACTCCAAAAACAACTTAACTTTTTCTGTCGACACGTTAGTATTTGACACCGTTTTCACAACAATTGGATCAACAACGAAATCTTTTAAAATCTATAATCCTGAGAGTAAAACCGTTCAAATAGACGAAGTTGAATTAATGGGTGGAGAGAATTCCCCCTTTCGCATGAACCTAGACGGATTAATCGGTCACAACTTCAGTAATATTCGTATTGAAGGAAAAGACAGTTTATTTGTATTTGTGGAGGTTACACTTAATGTCAACAATCAGAATTCACCTTTAATTATCGAGGATTCTATTCGTTTTCAAACAAATGGTAAAGATCAATATGTGAAACTCGCTGTTTGGGGACAAGATGCATATTTTCATTACAAAGATTTAAACGAGGGACTTTGGCCAAACGATAAGCCTCATGTTATCTATGGTTACGCCGCCATTGATTCTGCAAAGTCATTAACCATACAGGCGGGAACTCAAGTGCATTTGCATAAAAACTCCCTTCTATACGTTTACAAATCCACACTAAATATTCAAGGAACATTGGGAAATGAGGTTGTTTTTCAAGGCGACCGCTTAGAGCTGGATTATCAGGAAGTGACTGGTCAATATTATGGCATTTATTTCCAACAGGCAAGACCTTCAACCATCGATTATGCCATATTAAAAAATGGAACCTCGGGCATTCATTTGAATTCTGAGGACCCTACAAATTCTGGGTATACGCTAACAATGTCAAATACGATTATTCAAAATCAGGCGAGGTATGGTGTTTTTATTTACTCAGGGGCAAAAGTAAAAGCGGAAAATTGCATCATTTCCAATAACGGCACCCATGCCTTGTTAGTTTTGGAAGGAGGAGATTTCAATTTCAACCATTGCGATTTGTTAGGATATGGTTCGTCTCAAAATCCAGCGGTGGGAATCAGTAACTTTTTCACCAACTATGAAACGGCAACTACCAATGTAGGTTCTATTAATGAAGGTATTTTGTATAATTGTGTGCTTACAGGTAATCTTGCTACAGAATTAGCTATTGATACTATTCAAATGTCAGGTGTGAACTTGAATTTTGATTTTAAAAATTGCTTGATTAAATCAGAAACAGTTCAAACAGATGCTTTTTATCAAAATATTTTCTGGAATCAGAATCCGTTATTTACAGATGTAAGTTTAAACGACTTTTCGTTTTCTTTAAATTCCATTTTAAATGGAAACGGAATAGCCAGTCCTGTAGTTACGGATATTCTCGGGAACCTGAGGAATAACCCCCCAGATATTGGTGCAATTGAAGTTGATTAAAGTAGGGATTGTTAGTGAAATCCCTTTTTTGATTTTAAGATAACGTCAATTTAATTTTCCATCAACTTAATCAAGTTCAATGCACTTCCCGCCTTGAACCATTCAATTTGAGAAGCATTGTAGGTATGATTTAATTGGATTTCGTCTCTAGATCCATTGGAATGACAAATTTCTAGCGTCAATGATTTTTCAGGAGAAAAAGAAGCTAAATCAACAAAGTTGAAAGTATCGTTTTCTTGAATTTTGTTATAGTCAGACTCATTAGCAAAAGTTAGCGCTAACATACCTTGTTTCTTCAAATTCGTTTCATGAATGCGAGCAAAAGATTTTACAATGACAGCTTTAACGCCAAGGTGCCTTGGTTCCATTGCCGCATGTTCTCTTGAAGAACCTTCCCCGTAATTATGATCTCCAACCACTATTGAAGAAACTCCAGCTACTTTGTATGCACGTTGCGTAGCGGGAACTTCACCATAAGCACCTGTTAACTGATTTTTTACTTCATTTGTTCTGTCGTTGAAAAAATTAACCGCACCAATCAACATATTATTTGAAATGTTGTCGAGGTGACCGCGATATTTAAGCCATGGACCTGCCATTGAAATGTGGTCAGTTGTGCATTTACCCTTCACTTTAATTAAAAGTTTGGCATCTCTTATATTTTGTCCGTCCCATGTTGGGAAATTATCCAATAGTTGAAGTCGCGAAGAATCTGCTGCAACTTTTACCTCAACATTGCTACCGTCTTCTGCTGGCGCCTGATAACCATTGTCTTCAACAGCAAATCCTTTTGTAGGTAATTCATCTCCAACAGGAGCTGAAAGTTTAATCGCTTCACCTTTTTCATTGGTTAGCTTGTCTGTTATGGGATTAAAAGTCAAATCACCAGCAATCGCGAGTGCTGCGACCATTTCTGGTGAAGTTACAAAAGCATGTGTGTTTGGATTTCCGTCTGCTCGTTTTGAGAAATTACGATTGAATGAATGAACGATGGTATTTTTTTCTTGTTTTTCTGCACCTTCGCGATCCCATTGACCAATGCATGGTCCACAAGCATTCGTGAAAATTTTGGTTCCCATTTTTTCAAAATCAGAAAGAATACCATCTCGATCTGCGGTGTAACGCACTTGTTCAGATCCTGGATTGATTCCAAATTCTGCCTTAGGTGTAATACCTGCAGCTACCGCTTGTTTAACAATAGACGCTGCTCGGGCTAAGTCTTCGTATGAAGAGTTCGTACATGAACCAATTAAGCCCCATTCCACTTTTGTTGGCCACTCATTTGCGGAAGCTTCTGCCTTCATTTTTGATACTGGAGTTCCTCTGTCCGGCGTAAAAGGCCCATTGATATGAGGTTCTAATTCAGATAGGTTGATCTCAATTAACTGATCGAAGTATTGGTAAGGATTTTCGTAAACTTCTCTATCACCGGTGAGATGTTCAGCAATTGCGTCTGCTGCCTTAACAACTTCCTCTCTTCCCGTAGCCGCTAAATAACGACGCATTGACTCATCGTAACCAAAAGTAGAAGTAGTGGCACCAATTTCCGCACCCATATTACAAATTGTTCCTTTTCCGGTACAAGATAAAGAAATCGCACCTTCGCCAAAATATTCGACAATCGCACCCGTTCCACCTTTAACAGTAAGAATATCTGCAACCTTTAGAATGACATCTTTTGCAGAAGTCCAACCGTTCAGTTTTCCAGTTAATTTAACTCCAATCAATTTAGGAAATTTAAGCTCCCAAGCCATTCCGGCCATTACATCCACAGCATCTGCGCCACCAACACCAATGGCTACCATTCCTAAACCACCTGCATTTACGGTATGTGAATCCGTTCCAATCATCATTCCTCCCGGGAACGCATAATTTTCCAAAACTACTTGGTGAATAATCCCGGCTCCTGGTTTCCAAAATCCGATTCCGTATTTATTCGAAATAGAAGATAAAAAATTAAATACTTCATTATTTTGATTGAGTGAGTCTTGTAAATCTTTCGTTGCGCCTACTCTTGCTTGGATAAGGTGATCGGCATGAACGGTTGAAGGGACGGCAACTTTCTTTTTTCCTGCTTGCATAAATTGTAGCAGCGCCATTTGAGCTGTTGCGTCCTGCATGGCCACTCGATCTGGAGCAAAATCGACGTATGATTTTCCTCGTTCAAAAGCTTCTGAAGCATTACCATCCCACAAGTGGGCATAAAGAATTTTCTCGGATAGCGTTAGTGGTCTTCCTACCGCTTTTCTTGCTGCCTCAATGCGTTCAGGGTACTTAGCATACACCTTTTTTATCATATCTAAGTCGAATACCATGTTGTAAATTATTTCTTGTGCGTTGCGAATTTAAGCAATTAAATGCTTTCATAAATTCCGTAATCCGTTATTAATAATTTTTTTAAACCGATTAATTCTTGTAATTTGCCGGTCTAATTTCTGAAATATGCGTTTGATTTTCATAATGATAAGTGTAATTCTAATGAGTTTTTCAATAATAAATATTGAGAAGGGAATTGCCTCTTACTATGCTGATTCCTTCAATGGAAGAAAAACTGCTTCAGGGGAAATATTCTCGAACTCGTTGTTAACTGCTGCGCATAAAACCTTACCCATGGGCACATATGTCAAGGTCACAAACCTAAAAAATGATTCCTCTGTCGTGGTCAAAATCAATGACAGGATGCCCAAAAGTAACAAGAGGTCAATCGATTTAAGCAAGGCAGCAGCGAAAAAACTTAATTTTGTTCGCGCTGGGTTAACTACTGTCACTTTAGAAATAGTGGAGAAACCAAAATAGTTTTCTCGGCGTTTTAGTTATGGCAACGCTGGCATTTTTCGATAATTTAAAAATTATAGACTTATCAACGGTACTGGCAGGGCCTTCTGTGTCTACTTTTTTTGCCGAACTCGGGGCAGACGTAATCAAAATAGAGCATCCTGAAATTCCTGATGTAACCAGAAGCTGGAAACAACCCATTGAAAGAGCGGAAGATACGAGTGCTTATTTTGCCTCCGTTAATTACGGGAAAACGTACAAGAAACTAAACCTTTCAAAGTGCGTTGATCGTTCCAACTTGCTCGCAGCCATTGAAAAAAGCGATATATTGATTGTAAATTTTAAACCTGGAGATCAGGAAAAGTTTAGGATAACTGATGAGGAACTGTGGAAAATCAATCGAAGATTAATTATTGGTAAAATTTCGGGGTTTGGTAGTGAAGATGATCGAGTAGCCTATGATTTAATTCTGCAGGCAGAAACAGGTTTTATGTCAATGAATGGTTCACCGGCTGGTGACCCAACTAAAATGCCGGTCGCTTTAATTGATATTCTTGCTGCGCACCATTTAAAGGAGGGATTGTTATTAGCCCTCATGGAGAGAATGCATTCCAACAAAGGAAGTGCAATTGAAGTCTCGCTTTATGATGCAGCCCTATGCAGTCTGGCCAATCAAGCATCAAACTATTTGATGACGGGCTGCGTTCCAAAAAGATTGGGAAGCTTACACCCGAACATTGCGCCGTACGGTGAAACTTTTATCACAAATGACTCTGTGCAGTTTACGCTCGCTGTGGGTTCTAATCAGCAATTTATCAGTTTGCTCTCCATACTGAAATTGGACCATTTAGTTAATGATTCTCAATATTCCACCAATCAATCTAGGGTTGAAAACCGCATTGAATTGGCAGAAATACTTACCGAAAAACTAAAAACATTTGATTCTCAGCACCTTTTCGAATTAATGCGCAATAAAAAAATACCGTATGGTGAAATTAAAACTTTGGATAAAGTACTTGCAGATACAAAAGCAAAAAAACTTATTCGAGAGGATCAACTAACAAATGTGAAAGGTAGAAGAATGACCTCAATTGCGTTCACATGGAAAAAATAATAAGAAAACCCTCCACTTCGGCTGAGCTAGAGGCATACTTTGACCTTCGCTATCGCATATTGAGAGCTCCTTGGAACCAGCCACCCGGAAGTGAAAAAAATGAGGGTGATGCTATTTCAGAACACGCGGCTTGTTTTGTCAGAGGCAGATTAATTGCTGTTGGGAGATTAGATATTTTTGACAGTGACTATGGCCAAATTCGATTTATGGCGGTAGAGGTAGATTTTCAAGGAAAGGGAATTGGACAGGAAATAATTAATTACCTCGAAAACATAAGTAAATCGAGAGGGGATAAAGGAATGATTTTACACTCAAGAGAAATTGCGATTGGATTTTACAAAAAACTGGGGTATATTTTAATCGAAAAATCGTATTTGCTTTTCGGAGAAATTCAACATTTTTTAATGAAAAAGGATTATGTCATTGGAGAATGAATTTGTGCTTTCAGAATTTTATAAAATAATTACACCAAGTAAAGTAGAAAAGTTTGAGCGGATAGCAGCGAATCGCACCAACTATCTGACGATTGCTTTGGAAAATATTTACCAAGAGCACAATGCCTCTGCTGTAATTCGAACCTGTGATTGCTTTGGAATACAAAATCTTCACGTTATTGAAAAAGAACATCAGTACGCCCTAAAAAGAGATATTGCCCTGGGCGCTGGTAGATGGGTGGATTTAAAAAATTACAATTTAGGTGAAAATCCTGCCGGCTCTTGTATTTCCGCATTGAAAAAAAAGGGGTACAAAATTGTCTCTACAAGTCCACACAGCAGAGAACTCAGTATTGACAATTTACCCTTATCACAACCCCTTGCCTTGTTCTTTGGTTCGGAAAGAAAAGGACTTTCTCAGGACATACTTACTCAGTCAGATTTTAAAGTCCATCTGCCCATGTATGGATTTACGGAGAGTTTTAATATTTCTGTTTCCGTTGCGATTGCGATAAATACACTCAGGCAACGTCTAGAAAAAAGTGAACATTTTTGGAAAATTTCAAAAGAAGAACAAACCCAACTGAAAATAAAATGGTGTGTTAAAATACTAAATGGAGGAGAGGGCATTGAAAAACAATTGAGACATCTTTTTTCCAAAAAAGAATTATAACTTTGTAATCATCAACACAAGCACATTTCAGTAATATGGGAAAAGGAGATAAAAAGACTGCAAAAGGAAAGAGAGTAATTGGTTCATACGGAAATTCGAGAAAAAGGAAAAGTACTAAACCCGTTGTCGTCGTTAAGGCGAAAAAAGAGAAAAAATCGGAAGTAACTGCTACTGAGAAGAAAACAACTACGAAGGCGGCTACGAAAAAAGCAACTGCGAAAAAAACAGCAAAAAAAACGGCGAAAAAAGAAGCATAAAAAACCGGTAATTAGGTTTTTTTTTAACAAAATGATTGAATAAGACACATTTTGAAAAAGGTATCAAATGTAATTTGCAATTTTGTCTTTTAAATTTTCGGCATGAAACACAATTTTGGAGCGGGACCATGCATACTCCCCAAGGAGGTCTTCGAAAGAGCAGCAGAGGCGGTGTTGAACTTTAATGGATTATCAATCCTTGAAGTCTCACATAGACACAAAGACTTTGTTGCGGTTATGGACGAGGCCATTGACTTGGTAAAAAAAACACTAAACGTACCATCGGGATATTCCGTTTGTTACCTTCAGGGAGGGGCAACACTCGGTTTTACTGTTGTTGCATTGAATATGATGCGTGAGAAAAAACGAGCAGGCTATATTAATACAGGTACTTGGTCGTCAGGTGCCATTAAGGAGGCGAAAAAGGTGGGTATGGAAGTTGACGTTTTTGCTTCATCAGAAGATAAAAAATTCACGTATATCCCAAAAAAATACGCCATACCTGATAATTTAGATTACATTCATTTTACGTCAAATAATACCATTTACGGTACTCAATTTAAATCCTTTCCTAAAACCAAATTACCTTTAGTAAGCGACATGTCTTCCGACATTTTTTCAAAGGAAATTAATGTCGGAGAATTTGACATAATTTATGCTGGTGCTCAGAAAAATTTAGGACCAGCAGGCGCCACCTTATACATTGTTAAAGACAGTGTGCTAGGTAAAAGTAGTTCGACATTTATGCCGACCTATTTAGATTTAAAGCAACAAATAGAAAAAGAATCCATGTTAAATACCCCTCCTGTTTTTTCGGTTTATGTTGCCATGCTAAATCTGCAAAATTTGATTGAAACTGGGGGTGTCGGAGCTATGCAAAAGAAAAATGAGGCAAAAGCGAAACTCTTGTATGATGAAATTGACAGGAATGAGCTGTTCCAAGGTTGTGTGGAAAAAGAGGATAGATCAGATATGAATGTCACTTTTCTTTTGAAAGATGACAGCAGGTCACAAGAATTTGATGTCTTATGGAAAAACGCTGGAATTGTTGGCCTTCCAGGTCACCGTTCCGTTGGTGGTTACAGGGCGTCTATGTACAATGCCTTGCCCATTGAAAGCGTAAAAGTTTTGGTGGATGTAATGAAGGAATTTGAACGAACTTATTAAGTGGGTATGAAAATATTAGCCAACGATGGCATATCAGCAGTAGGAAAAAAATTACTCGAACAAGCCGGGTTCGAGGTCATAACAGAGAAGGTTACGCAAGATAATTTGGCTGCAGCAGTGAATCAGCAAGAAATTGACATGATTCTCGTGAGAAGTGCAACTTCTGTTCGAAAGGACGTAATCGATGCTTGTCCTCGAATTAAATTAATTGGCCGTGGAGGCGTGGGAATGGACAATATCGATGTCTCTTATGCACGTGAAAAAGGAATAATTGTAATCAATACGCCGGCATCATCCTCCCAATCAGTGGCAGAATTAGTGATGGGCCACCTTTTTTCGATGAGTAGATTTCTTAACGATTCATACAAAAACATAAGTACGGGTGATTTTTCAACGTTGAAAAAAAACTATGCGAAAGGAACTGAATTGAGAGGAAAAACAATTGGGATTGTTGGCTTTGGGAGAATTGGTCAAAGTCTTGCCTCCTATGCCTATGGTGTTGGAATGAACGTAGTCGCTATAGATCAGAATGAATATATAGCGGAAATCCCTGTAAAAGTTGGAAATCAGACAATAAGTATAAATTGTAAAACACTAACAAATTTATCAGAGGAACTCCATCAAATGGATTTCATCTCTCTTCATGTACCGAAGCAGTCGGATGGAAGCGCTGTGATTGCCGCGAACGAATTTGATAAAATGAAGAAAGGTGCCATATTGGTGAACGCAGCGCGAGGAGGTGTAATCAATGAAGATGATCTCTTAAATGCGCTTGACGCAGGAAAAATTGCAGGTTGTGCCTTGGACGTTTTTGAAAACGAACCCAATCCAAGAAAAGATTTATTGAATCATCCCAAGATTGCGTGTACCCCACATATTGGAGCCGCAACAATCGAGGCGCAGGACAGAATCGGGGAAGAATTAGCCGCTCTGATTATTAAGGAATTCAGAACAATATAACGAGCGAATCAGTTAATAATTTCGATTTTATCGATAGAATCGCCTTGTCTTATTTCATCTAATACATCTAGCCCTTCGACTACTTTCGCAAAACACGTGTGATTTCTATCCAAATGAGCTGTATTTCTTCGGGAATGACAAACAAAAAACTGAGATCCTCCTGTATTTCTTCCTGCATGAGCCATTGATAGTACACCCCTGTCGTGAAATTGATTATCCCCTGTTAATTCACAATCAATTTTATATCCTGGACCTCCGGTTCCGGGCATACCCATTGAACCTTCTCGAGAATTCGGACATCCACCCTGAATCACAAAATCAGGGATTACTCTATGCCACGTTAGGCCGTCATAGAAACCAGATTGAGCAAGAGCAATAAAATTTTGAACAGTTTTCGGTGCATCTTGCCCAAAAAACTCGATTTTCATCTCTCCTTTGTTTGTATAAATAATTCCTTTCATTTTTTTTTGCTAAAGTACAAAAGAAAGATATGTCATTTTTCTAAGTTTTAAACAATTCTATTTTTGAAAATCTGTTGAAAACTTCGTTGAAAACCTATTTCGAAAGTAAATTTCACGCGCAACTCACTTTTCTACTTTTGTAAAGTACGCAACCTTTAACACTGACGCATATGTTTGGCACACTCATAAAACGCAAACTGTCTGATAATCAGGTAGCCAATGTGTTCATCAATTCCATTTTTGAAAGTGTAGATAATGGTTTTCAAGAAGTAGCACGACTCATAAACGAAGATCCTGCCTTTATCGAGTGTCCAAATGTAGCTGATGAGGATAATGGAGAATTTGGTATGATTGTAATTGTCGGTAACCTCTCTTTTCTTGAGAGCACCTTCGAAGCTGAACAGGCAGAAAGGGTAGAGAACTTAATTTTTGAAAAATTAGCTAAAATCTATCAGCTTGAGCTAGGAGCTTTCAAAGCCTTGGTTAGAGATTATCAAAGTTTCATCATGCGTGTCAATCATCCCTCTAAAAACTGGATTTATGGGATGTCGAAGGCTGTATTTCATAAATATAAGCTTTCTGAATTTCAAGATGAGTATTTCAAACGAATGCAAGCGCCCAATCCTCTCTTTTTGAAAAGAATGGATGAGGTAATGAGTAATTTCATTTGGAATTGGGATGCTTTTTTCAAAAAATATAGACTCTAACCATACTTCCTCAACAGAACTGTGTTCTAAACTTCCTCTTCGGCCAATACCGGCTTGCGAAAAACAATTTTTTCATCAAATACATCCATGACAATACGTTTGGAACCGGCTATTTTACCGCTTAATAGCGCTTTAGACAACTCATTAAGCACTTCGCGTTGAATGACGCGCTTGATGAGTCTTGCTCCAAAAAATGGTTCATATCCCACTGTTGCTATGTACTCAAATGCGTCATCAGTAATGTGTAACCAAATTTCTCTTTCTGAAAGACTAGCTTTGAGTTGTGTCAATTGAATGTTTAAAATTTCCTTGATATTGGATTTAGTTAATGGCCTGAACATGATAATTTCATCGATCCTATTCAAAAATTCTGGTCTCATGGTTTGTTTCAGTAATTCGCCAATTTCATATTTCGCTCGTTCCACCTCTTCCTCAAGTTCGGAAGGCTTACAATTGTCAAACCTGTCGCGAATAATTGTTGATCCAAGATTCGATGTCATAATGATGATGGTATTTTTGAAATTAACCATTCTTCCCTTGTTATCAGTAAGTCGACCGTCATCGAGAACCTGCAGCAAAATATTAAACACATCGGGATGTGCTTTTTCGATTTCATCCAAGAGAATTATTGAAAAAGGTTTTCTCCGAACCGCCTCCGTCAATTGCCCTCCTTCTTCATATCCTACATAGCCTGGAGGAGCCCCCAAAAGCCGGCTTACCGCGTGTTTTTCTTGATATTCGCTCATGTCAATTCTTGTCAAAGCTTGTTCATCATTAAATAAGAATTCTGCTAATGCTTTAGATAACTCCGTTTTTCCAACGCCAGTCGTGCCTGTAAAAATAAAAGAACCAATGGGTCGCTTTGGGTCTTGAAGTCCTGCTCGAGACCTTCTTACCGCATCTGATAAAGCAGTTATCGCCTCATGTTGCCCAACAACACGTTTTTTCAACTCATCTTCTAAGCGTAACAATTTCGAAATCTCACTTTCCACCATTTTACTCAATGGAATACCCGTCCATTTTGAGACAACGTCCGCAATCTCATCAGAATCTACCTCCTCCTTAATCATTTTTGAAACGGATTGAACACCGATCAGTTCTTGTTTTAATTTTTCTAATTTATCCTCCGTTTGTTGAATTTTTCCATATCTAATCTCTGCTACCTTTCCATAGTCTCCTTGTCTTTCTGCAAGTTCTGCGTCAAATTTGAGCTGTTCAATTTCTTCCTTTGACTTTTGAATAGTATCAACCACAGCTCGTTCTGATTTCCATTTTGAAAACAAGGCATTTCGTTTTTCAGTGAAATTAGCAAGTTCACGCTCCACTAATTCAACTTTTTTACTGTCCTGTTCTCTTTTCAATGCCTCACGTTCAATCTCAAGTTGCATTATCTTTCTTTCCAATTCGTCCAATTCCTCTGGCTTTGAATTTATTTCCATACGTAATTTTGAAGCTGCCTCATCAATTAAATCTATGGCTTTATCTGGTAAATGTCTGTCTGAAATATATCGCTGAGAAAGTTCAACAGCGGCTATGATAGCTGAATCCTTAATTAACACCTTGTGGTGATTTTCGTATTTATCTTTTATGCCCCGTAAAATTGAAATGGCAACCTCTTCACTTGGCTCATCGACGAGAACCGTTTGAAACCTTCGTACCAACGCTTTATCTTTTTCAAAATATTTTTGGTATTCGTCAAGGGTAGTTGCCCCGACCGCTCTTAATTCACCTTTTGCCAAGGCCGGTTTTAAAATATTTGCAGCATCCATAGCGCCTTCACCACCCCCACCTGCACCCACCAATGTATGAATTTCATCAATAAATAATATAATCTCACCATCGGCTTGAATCACTTCCTTAACCACAGATTTCAGGCGTTCTTCAAACTCTCCCTTGTATTTAGCACCGGCAATAAGGGCACCCATATCTAGAGAAAAAACTATTTTTGACCTCAGATTTTCAGGTACATCACCTGAAATAATTCGGTGTGCAAGTCCTTCCGCGATTGCGGTTTTTCCAACTCCAGGTTCACCAATCAAAATTGGATTATTTTTAGTTCTTCTGCTTAGTATTTGTAAAACTCGTCTGATTTCATCATCCCTTCCGATAACAGGATCTAACTTCCCTGAATCAGCCAACTCATTCAAATTTCTTGCGTATTTACTCAATGCTTGACACGTATTTTCGTGACTAGCAGACTGTACTTTTTCCCCTTTTCTTGTTTCCATAACGAGTTGTTTTAATTTTCCTTTCTCAACTTTGGAGTCAGATAAAAGTCTACCGATAGCATCTTTCGCATCTGCCAAGGCCATCAATAAAATATCTATGGAAACATATTCGTCTCCTAATGACTTTGAAATACTCAATGCATGTTGAAAAACACTATTTAAAGCCTGAGAAGCATACAATTGAGCCCCTGTTACCTTGGGGTAGGCGGCCACTATTTTACTTGATTCATCAAACAAGTGGTTAATTTTAACAGTTAATTTCGTTAACAAATACGGAGTGAGCTCCTTGTCCTTTTCTAATATCGAAAGTAATAAGTGACCAGTTTCGATTAAAGCATGACGCTCTTCCAAGGCAATTTCTTGAGCATGTGAAATTACCTCCTGGCTTTTTAATGTGAATTTTGAAATATCCATTTAAAATTTTTCAAGGCGGAGCTCAAATCTCAAACCAAGGAGTCAAAATACAATGATACAAGTCATTATGGCGCTTCAAGAACAAAAATACTGTCATTTTTTCCGATTTTTTGTGCTTCAGATTAACTATTGAAACCAATTAAATAAAAATCCGTAATGTAAGTCATTCTAAAACGCTATGAAGAAAATAGTTTTTAAAGCTTTTATAGGTTTAGTAGTAATTATTACCTCTCATCAGGCACTCGCAGACGATGGGGAATCCAATAAAATTAAAATTCATGAGAATCAGGTGAAATTTATAATTGTTTCGGAAGGCAAAACATTCTATGAACTTTCAAAGGAAATTGGAATTTCAATGGTATTATTGCGAAAATACAATGAATTTCATCCAAAAAAAGATATACTTGAGCAAGGAGAGGTCCTTTTTATTGAACCTAAAAAAAATAAATCTAAGACTAACAAACAATACATCGTAAATCAACACATCACCCTTCGTGAAATAGCTCAAAAAGAAGCCATTAAGTTGAATGCTTTACTCAAGCTAAATCCACAATATTCTCCCGACGAAAAGTTGTCGAAAGGAGAGAAAGTATTCCTTCAATAAGACCTTGAACAAGTCGAAGGAATTGTTTGTTGTTGTTTGTTTAAGAAAGTCCCTTCACGGGGACTTTTTTTTCTTTAAATAATTACAAAAAAATAGTATCTTCGATAAATTGATGAAATCTCTCCTCACGGCCGTTCTCTTAATTTTTTCAGCTTGCTTCAATGAGATTGGTGCTCATCCATTTTATTTTGCCTTCGCAGAGGTGGAATTTAACGAATTAAATAATTCTTTGGAAACCTCCATCATTGCATCTGCGCATGATTTGGAATCTTTACTCAAGGAAAAAAATATTATCTCCAAAACTTTGGACAACGCAAAGCAAAACGAAACAGAGTACCATGCAATAAATGAGTTCTTAAACCAACATTTTTCTGTGTATGCGTTGGATTCGCTGACCTTTTCGGCATATGACTCTAAATTGCCACCTCAATCAGAATTCGTATTAGAGGGATTCGAAGTTTTATTAGACGGAAATGTCCAATTTTATTTATCAACCGTCGTTCAAAAACCCGTTCATGAGCTCTTTGTGACCTTTGATTTGTTGATGGACCGATATTCGGATCAACAAAATAAGTTATCATTTCGTTACAGAGGAAGAAAATTCACTTACAACTTTTTAAATGCCACCAAATCTCAATTTATAAAATTGGACGTATGAATAAAATTTTACTTTTTTTGATTTCGCTGACAAGCCTAGCCTCTTTTTCACAAAAGAAGTTTGCACAATTAGATCACGAATTGCCTACAGCAAATGAATACCGCACGGCGTCAGGAGCCCCAGGGCATAAATATTATCAGCAAAAAGCAGATTACAAAATGTCAATTACAATTGATGATAAAACTCAAAAACTTTCAGGAAATGAAATTATAACATACACCAATAATTCCCCTGATAAGTTGACCTATTTGTGGTTACAGCTTGATCAGAATCTTTTTGCAGATTCTTCAGACTCCAAAAAAATTGAAGTTGAAAAAATGGAGGACTTTAAATCTGTTGGTGACATTCGAAAAAAAATGTTCTACTACGATGGAGGATTTAAAATTGAATCCATTACAACCATCGGAGGGCAGAAAATGAGGTATTTCATAAATAAAACAATGATGCGCATTGACATAGACAAGCCCCTGCTACCCGGCGCATCGATTTCCTTTCAAATTAAGTGGTGGTACAATATAAATGACCGTATAGCGGTAGGTGGGCGCTCAGGCTATGAGTATTTTGAGGATGAGGATAATTACCTCTACACGCTTGCACAATTTTTTCCAAGAATGTGTGTTTACAACGACGTTACGGGTTGGCAAAACAAGCAGTTTTTAGGGCGTGGAGAATTCACCCTTCCTTTTGGCGATTATGAGGTATCCATCACAGTTCCTAGTGATCATATTGTTGGTGCTACAGGCGAATGCCAAAACTATAAATCTGTTTTGAGTAGTGAACAGCTCAAGCGATTAGAACTTGCAAAAAAGGCTACACAACCAGTCTTTATAGTCAATCAAGCAGAAGCAGAAAAAACAGAAAAAGATAAGGCAAGCAAGACTAAAACGTGGATATACAAGGCCTACAATGTTCGTGATTTCGCCTTTGCCACGAGCAGAAAATTCATTTGGGACGCTCAAAATCAACCGATTGGAAATAAAAATGTTCTATGTATGTCCTATTATCCTAAGGAGGGAAATCCACTTTGGGAAAAATATTCTACAAAACTGGTTGCCCATACGATAAAAACATACTCTAAATATTCCACAGACTACACCTATCCAGTTGCAATTTCTGTGCATGCGAAATGGATTGGTATGGAATATCCAATGATCTGTTTTAACGGTGGAAGACCTGAAGCCGACGGCACATATACTGAGGGCGAAAAATATGGCATGTGGGGAGTCATCATTCATGAGGTTGGACACAATTTCTTTCCAATGATTATAAACTCAGACGAACGTCAGTGGACTTGGATGGATGAAGGACTAAATACTTTCGTACAATATTTAACGGAACAAGAATGGGAAAGAAACTATCCCTCAAGAAGAGGACCTGCGCACCTTATTGCCGATTACATGAGAGGAGACAAAAAATTCATTTCTCCAATAATGACAAACTCTGAATCGATTTTTCAGTTTGGGAATAATGCTTATGGAAAACCAGCCACTGCACTAAATATTTTGAGAGAAACTGTTATGGGCCGTGAATTATTTGATTTTGCCTTTAAAACATATTGTGAACGCTGGAAATTTAAACACCCAACCCCAGCCGATTTTTTCAGATCAATGGAGGATGCATCGGCTGTCGACTTGGACTGGTTTTGGAGAGGATGGTTCTATGGGACAGACAACGTTGATATTTCTCTTGACGATGTCAAATGGTTTCAGCTAAATACGCAAAATCCAGACATTGAAAAAGCATTTCTGAAAGATCAAAAAAATAAATCTGATGTTCATATTGGGGTGGATAGAAATAAAAAAGAAATCAAAGAAACTGTTAATGAAAAAGATGCGACAATCGATGATTTTTATGGAAAACGGGATATTTATAAGGTTGACTTTCTAGACCGAAAAGAATTTGAAGAATTTAAGGAAAAATTAGACCCTAAGGATCAAGAACTTCTGAATGCAAAGAAACAGTTTTATGAGATTCAATTCAGTAACATTGGTGGACTTGTAATGCCATTGATTCTTGAATTTACTTTCGTGAATGGCACAAAAAAGGTTATTCGCGTTCCGGTAGAAATTTGGAGGCAATATGAGGATAGAGTAAGTAAAGTATTTATTTTTGATGATGAGATCTCCTCCGTGCGGTTAGACCCATTTTTGGAAACTGCTGATACGGATTTAGATAACAACAGTTGGCCGAGAGTAGAATTTCCAAGCAGGTATCAATTATTTAAGCAGCAACAAAGCAAAGAGAATCCTATGCAAAGGGAAAAACGTCTTCTGAATGGAAATTAGGACAGAATATCCATAAGTTAACACAAGTTATCCTCCCAGTTTCTTTTTGTATTATAATACTCCATAAAATGTAGTTTATTGTTAAAATAGCTATTTTAGTGATTATTAATCAACAGCAAACCTTGTTTTAAGTCAACTTGTCAAAAGTGAGAGGAAATATGAACTCAACTTAGAAGGAATGAAAATAATTATTTTATTACTTTTTTTAATCTCACACATAAATTGCTTTTCACAGTCATTTTCACAACAGTACGCTGTTCTGTTGGATGCAGAAATAACGAATGCAAATAGCGCAATTAAATTATCTTGGGGAAGTTACCCACAGGCCAATCAATACAGCTTATTTAGGCGAGACTATGGGTCACAATCTT
>VGMK01000002.1 GCA_016866375.1 Bacteroidota bacterium | reverse complement strand
TAAATCTGGCGATTACATTCATAAGCCATATGGACTAGGTTACAGCATGTCATTAACTAAAAAACTTTAATATGAAAGTCGCTGATTTATGTGATTTTTTGGAATCCTCCTTTTCGCTTTCTCTTCAGGAGGAGTATGATAATTCAGGTTTACTTGTCGGCGAGAAAGACATGGATATTAGTAATGTTTTGATTTCTTTAGACGTTACAGAAGAAATAGTGACGGAGGCGCTTCAGAAAAATTGCAATGTGATAGTTTCGCATCATCCTGTAATTTTCAGAGGAATAAAAAATTTAGCACAACAAAACTTAGTAAATCGGGTTCTTATTCAGTGCATTCGTCAACATATTGCTTTATATGCTATTCATACCAATCTAGACAATCATTTTCAAGGTGTAAATGCAAAAATTGCCCAAAAATTAAACCTCAAGAAAACGAAAATTCTAGCACCAAAATCTGATCAACTCGAAAAACTAGTGGTATATATGCCCGAAAATGCACTAGAAAAAGTCGATAATGCCATTTTTGAAAATGGCGGTGGCAGAATTGGGAATTATTCAGCATGTCATTTTAGAAGTAAGGGTCTTGGAACTTTTATGCCTAACCAAGATGCAAATCCTTCCATTGGAGAGGTATTTGTACGCGAAGAGGTAAACGAATACAGAGTAGAATACCTCATACCCACAACTGTGAAATCATTGGTTTCAAAAGCACTTTTTACTGCACACCCCTACGAAGAAGTTGCTCACGAATGGCTTAAAATACAAAATTTCAATCAAGAAATTGGCTCCGGCATGATAGGTGAACTTGACTCAGAAATTACGGTGAGTGCATTTTTACAACACTTAAAAAAGACATTCAATTGTGGGGTTATAAAATATACTAAACCACATACTTCCACGATTAAAAAAGTAGCTATTTGTGGCGGATCTGGAAGTTTTCTTCTTTCTAAAGCAATACAGGCAAGTGCAGATATTTTTATCAGTGCGGACTTTAAATACCATGATTTTTTTGAGGCCGAGAATCAGATAATAATTGCTGATATAGGTCATTATGAAAGCGAACAATTTACAGGAGAATTAATTGCTGAAAAACTAAAAGAAAAATTTAGTACCTTTGCCATCCATCTAACGCAAATTAATACGAATCCATTAAATTATTTATAGCCAATGGCAGCAACTGCAACAAAGAAAGAAGCCACTGTAGCGGAAAAATTAGACGCCCTTTTTAATCTTCAAAAAATTGATTCTGAAATTGACAGAATTCGAACTATTAGAGGAGAATTACCTCTTGAGGTTCAAGATTTAGAAGACGAGGTGAGCGGATTAACCACTCGCATAGGAAAAATCAATGATGAAATTAATGAATTAGAAACAGAGATTAACGACAGAAAAATGGCCACCAAGGATTCTGAAACGGCCATTGCAAAATACAAAGAGCAACAAAATAACGTGCGAAACAATCGTGAATTTGAGTCCCTTTCGAAGGAAGTGGAATTTCAAGAATTGGAGATTAAATTGCATGAAAAGAAGAGTAAAGAGGCAAAATTTAAAATTGAAAATAAGCAAGAAGTTTTAAACGAGGCAACGGAAAAATTAACCTCAAAACAGGCAGATTTAGACCATAAAAAAGCAGAGCTTGATGCCATCATTAGAGAAACTCAAAAAGAAGAGGAACAATTCCAAAGAGAATCTGATGCTGCCAAAAAAAATATTGAAGGAAGGCTCATCAATGCATACGAACGCTTGAGAAATAATGCTAAAAATGGTCTTGCAGTCGTACAGGTTATGCGCGGTTCGTGCGGCGGCTGCTTCAATAAAATACCCCCTCAACGACAACTCGATATAGTTACTAAAAAGAAAATTATTGTGTGTGAGCACTGTGGCAGAATTTTAGTCCCATTTGACGGTATTGAGGAAGGCAAAGAGGTCAAATCGAGCAGAAAAAAAGCTGCATCTAAATAGAAAAGCCATAAAAGGTATTAGAGACTGCTCCGGGCAGTCTTTTTTTTAGTTTAGTCGGAATTTTAAATCAAGGGCGGCAAGTTCCTGGAACAATTCTTTAGACGGCTTCACACGTACAGACCGCGACGGCATATTTATTTCTATTCCTTCGTTAACATCATAAATGGTAAAATGCACTTGGCAATTTCCAGTATTCTGTGTAAATAAATTGTTGAGTTTATCGAGCATCAACTGATCAACCTCTCGATTTGAAAGTTTTATGGAGATTTGCTTGGTCTTCTTTTCTCGGAATTCGTTCAGCAACTCGATGGAGCTTATCACAAACTCTAGTTCCGTTCTATATTTCGGTACTTCAATTCTTCCTCTAATAATTACAAAGGTTCCGGGCTCCATGAAGTGTTTAAATTTCAGGTAATTTTCCTTGAATAAAAATATTTTGAAGGAATCATTATAATCTTCAATTAAAATGGTACCAAAGGCATCTCCATTTTTTGTCATACGATGCTCACCATCCGTTACGATGGCTGCTAACATAATTTCTTTGTTCACATGCTGTTTCATGTTTTGCAACATACCAATCGTTCCGTTGCAAAAAGAAGAAATTTCTATTTTAAAATCGTCTAACGGATGTCCAGAAATAAATATCCCAACAACCTCCTTTTCCTTATTGAGTTTATAAATACTTGGCCATTCGTCACACTTCGGAATTGTTGGTTCAATAGCACTTACCTCATCGGACAATTCAAAAATTGTTTGTTGAGCAGCATTGCTGTTTCCTTGATGGCTACTGCCAAAACGAATCGCTGTTTCCAAAAATAATTTACCGTTCGAATCTTGGACAAAATATTGAGCCCTGTGCATATTATTAAATGAATCCAATCCTCCTGAATATACTAAATTTTCCAATACACGCCTATTGCATGCGCTTGAGGGTAATCGTTTGGTTAAATCAAAAATAGAGGAGTAATGACCGTTTAAGTTTCGTTCCTTGATGATCATATCCACCGGACCCTCTCCTATTCCTTTTATGGCACCAAGGCCGAATCGAATCGCTCCCGCTTGTGTTACCGTAAATGCATAATTAGACTCATTAATGTCTGGCCCAAAGACATCAATTCCCATTCTTCTACATTCCTCCATGAAAAATGAGACCTGCTTAATATCGTTCATATTATTACTCAAAACCGACGCCATGTATTCCGCCGGATAATTCGCCTTCAAATAGGCTGTTTGGTAAGCAACCCAGGCGTAGCAGGTGGAGTGAGATTTATTAAACGCATAGGACGCAAAAGCTTCCCAATCTTTCCATATTTTCTTCAATATTTCGGGTTGAAAGCCTTTTTCAGATGCACGCTCGATAAATGTTGGTTTCATTTTATCCAGTACTTTTCTGTCTTTCTTACCCATCGCTTTACGCAAGGTATCTGCTTCACCCTTGGTGAAATCCGCCAATTTTTGGGACAGTAACATGACCTGTTCTTGGTATACAGTTATCCCATACGTCTCCTTTAGATTTTCCTCACATTCAGGCAAGTCGTAAATAATTTCTTCCTCACCGTGTTTTCTCCGACAAAAGGATGGAATATACTCCATTGGCCCGGGACGATAAAGCGCGTTCATGGCAATGAGATCTGCAAATTCTGTGGGTCTTAATTCCTTCAAATATTTTTGCATTCCTGTCGACTCGTATTGGAATATTCCAACCGTTTCACCACGCTGAAATAACGTGTAAGTCTTTTCATCATCAATAGGAAATGAATCCGGATCGAGCTCAATCTGATGAACCTCTTTGATAAATTGTACTGCATCTTTTATCAATGTCAGCGTCTTCAGACCAAGAAAGTCCATTTTGAGTAGCCCAGCAGATTCCGCAACGGAGTTGTCATATTGAGTACAGACTAAATCAGAGTCTTTTGCAAGAGCCACAGGCACAAATTTAGTCAAGTCGTCGGGGGTTATGATCACACCACATGCATGAATTCCCGTATTCCTAACTGACCCCTCAATTTCCATTGCCTTGCGCAATACCTCACCTTCTAAGCCTCTAGATTGGGCTATTTTTCTTAATTCTTTCGCCGCGGCGATTGCCTCTTGATTTCTCAACTTATCCACTAGGATTGCTTCGTCAAGATTAATTGTGTCTTTCAAGGATAAATCAAAAATCATTTTTGCAAGGCGATCTGCCTCAGGAAGTGGTAAATTCATAACCCTTGCAGTATCACGAATAGCCGATTTCGCAGCCATAGTTCCATAGGTTATGATTTGAGCCACTTGATTTGCACCGTACTTGTTGATTACATAATTAATTACTTTGCCTCTTCCTTCGTCATCAAAATCAATATCAATATCTGGCATGGAAACACGATCAGGGTTAAGAAAACGCTCAAAAAGTAAATCATACTTTATCGGATCTACATTCGTTATTCCTGTGCAATATGCAACCACCGATCCTGCCGCTGAACCTCTTCCTGGGCCGACAGAAACACCCATATCGCGAGCTGCTTGACAAAAATCTTGCACGATAAGGAAATATCCAGGATAACCTGTTCGCTGAATTGTTTCCAGTTCAAATTCAATACGAACCTCAATTTCTTTCGTTATTTCTGTATATCTCTTTTTAGATCCTTCCATTGTCAAATAACGCAAATAATTATTTTCGCCTCGCTTTCCCCCATCTGTGAGATCCAAGCTATCTTGAAATTCTTTTGGGATTTCAAAAGCAGGCAGTAATACATCTCTTGAAAGACCATAGGGTTGACACTTATGAACAATTTCCCCAATACTCTCAATGGCTTCGGGAATATCTGCAAATAATTCAATCATTTCCGATTTTGTCTTGAAATAATAATGATCGTTTTCTAAGCCGAAACGATAGCCTCTGCCTTTTCCTTTTGGAGTTTGAACCAGTTCATTATCTTTTACACACAAGAGCACATCGTGAGCTACAGCATCTTCTTTTGACAGGTAATAAGTATTATTTGTCGCAACAGTTTTTACCTTATGCTTTCTTGAAAAATCAACCAATGTAGCATTCACCCTTTCTTCATCTTCTAAATGATGGCGATTTAATTCAAGGTAAAAATCATCTCCAAATAGTGATTTCCACCATAAAAGGGCTTCTTCGGCTTGGCGCTCACCCACATTTAAAATCAAATGTGGTAATTCGCCGAGTAAATGCCCCGAAAGTGCAATTAAATCATTCGCATGCGCAGATAAAATTTCCCTATCTATTCTCGGTACGTAATACATACCCTCGGTGTAAGCAATAGAAGCTAACTTCATCAGATTTTCGTATCCTGCCTTATTCTTGGCAAGAAGTACGATTTGATATCCATTGTCTTTTTGAGTCTTATCTGATCGATTTTTGCATAAGTTAAATTCACATCCAATGATTGGTAAAAGTTCTTTTTTTGTGAACGGAATTCCCTTGGCTTCCGACTCATTTCGCTCAGCAATAACTTTTTGGTTGTACGAGGAAACAGCTTTCTCAAAATGAAAGGCTGCCATCATATTACCTGTATCCGTGATAGCAACCGCATCCATTTCGTATTCAATAGCTCTATGCACGAGTGCATTGACCTCGGTGGTAGATTGTAAGATTGAATACTGCGTATGATTATGTAAATGCCCAAACGGTAGTTTTGTAAGAGAGGAAATGTCTAGGTTGCTTGAATCTCCATTATTCGCTTGTTTTTTTATACCGGGTCTTAATTTGGCACTTTCTTTTTTAAGGTTAACATGAGTTAATCCAACGAGAGAAATTTTGTCAGGATTTTTTAATTTATATTCCTCAAAAAAACCCGCGTGCTGCATAATGGATTCCAAAGAGAAATACTCCCTTCGAATTAATTCGAGAAAACAGCGAGCTGTAGATTCAACATCCGCAGAGGCATTATGCGCCTCCTCAAAAGTTTCGTCGAATAAATATTCACTCAACTCCGTTAAGGTTGGCAGTTTATATTTACCGCCTTTACCGCCAGGCAGCTGGAGTAAGAGGGCTGTGTGTTCCGTACACGTGTCCAATATCGGTTTATCGATAGAAACTTCCTGTCCAGTCCGGTGAAACTCGGCACTCACAACATTAATATCAAAGTTCACATTATGTCCCACAATAAACTTGGCTTTTTGTAAACTCTTCTGAAAGAAATACAGTACATCCTCTAATTCCTCACCCACCATACTTGCTAATTCCGTTGAAATACCATGTATACTCTCTGATTTGAATGGAATATTAAAACCGACAGGACGTATAATGAAATCCTTTTGTTCTAACAAATTTCCCCATTCGTCATGGAGTTGCCAGGCTATTTGAACGACTCTTGGCCAATTTTCAGTATCGCTTATTGGAGCGTTGAAATTCTTGGGCAAACCCGTTGTTTCAGTGTCAAAAACTAAATACATGAGAGGATATTGTCGGAATTATAAAGGTAATAATTTTTAAATCTAAACAGGATAAAACACACTTAATTTAGATTTATGACAGACAATTAAACGTCAAAAAAGAGGCCGTGTAAGCTAAAATCCCCATAAATACAATTTGAATAATCGGCCATTTCCATGAGTTCGTCTCTCTTTTAACTACCGCAAGTGTCGCCATACATTGCATAGCAAAAACATAAAATACCATTAAACTCATCCCTGTGGCTAATGTGTAAACTGGGGTGCCATCAGGTTTTTGTTCTTTTTTTAATCGGTCGATTAATCGGTCGTTTTCCTCGCTTTCGTCATGTACAGCATAAATAGTCGCCAAGGATCCGACAAAAACCTCGCGTGCAGCAAAAGAGGTGATTAAAGAAATTCCGATTTTCCAATCATAACCCAAAGGGGCTATCACGGGTTCAAGAGCTTTTCCCATCATTCCAATATAGGAGTGTTCCAATTTTACGCTTGCAATTTGTTGCTCTTTTTCATCTTCGGAAAGTGCAGAAGATGCTAACAATTCTTCTCGTTTTTTTGCTTCATTTTCCATTGTGTCGCCGGGACCAAATGTCGCCAGCGCCCAGAGAATAATTGAAATTGACAGAATAACTTTTCCGGCATCTAGTGAAAATATTTTTACCTTTTCCCAAACGTTAATAATCACATTTTTCCAACGGGGAGATTTATAACTTGGAAGTTCTAAAAGTAAATATCCTGAAGATTTAATTTTTATAAGTTTATTCAGTACGATAGCGACGAGTAAGGCCGATACAATTCCAAGTAAATAGAGGCCCATGAGCACAATTCCTTGTAAATTAAATATTCCCGCAATATCTTCGTTCGGTATGGTCAACGAAATTAAGAGTGTAAATACAGGAAGTCGCGCACTGCAACTCATCAGAGGAGCAACCAAAATTGTAATCAAACGCTCCTTCCAATCTGCAATTGTTCGAGTAGCCATAACCCCAGGAATGGCACACGCCACACTAGACATCAGGGGAACCACACTTTTACCATTTAATCCAAATGGCCTCATCAATCTGTCCATTAAAAATACCACTCGCGCTAAATAACCCGTTTCCTCTAAAATGGACAAAAAGAAAAATAAAAGAGCGATTTGAGGTATAAAAACCACAACCCCTCCTATTCCAGGAATAATTCCTTGCGAAACTAAGTCATTTAACAATCCTGATTGCATGGTCGTTCCAACCCATTCTGCCAATTGACTAAATTTTAAATCAATAAAATCCATGGGTATGACAGCAAAACTGAAAATAAACTGAAAAACAGTGAAAAGAATCGAAAGAAAAATCAAATAGCCGATTACAGGATGTGTTAAGATTTTGTCTATTTTCTTAGTTCTCTCTTCAACACCAGGCTTGGTTTTTAAAATATGAGGAAGTTTCTCGTTTATCCAGCCATATCGCGATTTAATATCATTTTCTTGACTTTTTTTATCTTCAATTTTGGCTAACTCAAACGAATCAATTACAGGAGAATAATTTGATGTTTCTACAGTCTTTTCCAAAGCCTCTAAAATTCTTTCCTTACCTAAACCCACTCGCGCATTAGTCTGGACGAATGTCACGCCCGGAAAAGTTTTTTCTAAATTGGAGAGGTCAATTGTCAATCCTCTTTTCTCTACTAAATCCCACATGTTTAAAATAGCTACAATTGGAATTTTTAAGTCATAAAGTTGAGTTAACAGCAATAAATTTCGAGAAAGATTAGAACTATCCAGAACAACGCATGCCATGTCTGGAAAATCAAGGTGATTCGGTACTTTTAAGACATCGTACACCACCTGTTCGTCCTGACTTGTTGGATATAGTGAATAAATCCCGGGGAAATCGATGATAGTGAAGGTTTTCTCTGAACGCTTGATTACCCCGTATTTTTTTTCAACGGTTACACCAGGAAAATTTCCCACGTGTTGATTTAACCCTGTCAGCATATTGAACAAAGAACTTTTTCCTGTATTTGGATTTCCAAAAAGTCCTATTTTCAGTGTCATATCAATTGTATTATTATAAGACTCGCCTCATTTTTACGCAACGATAACAAGCTTCCATTCAACTCAATAGCAATGGGATCTCCAAAAGGAGCTTTGAACGCAACGGATAATTCTGCTCCCGCAATAAGGCCCATTTCTGCCATTTTTGGACTGAAGGATGATGGTAACACCTCCAGAATAACTGCCCTACTTTCTATCTCAAGATCTAATAATGTAGACACAGGGTAAAATTAATAGGAATCATAGAAATCACACTAACTTAAAGCAGGTATTATTCTATTTTTTTCACCACTAAACGTGCCGTTTGTCGCGTTCTTTGTTGCACTAAAATTTCTTTATTTTTGGTAACTTTTTGAATCGTTGATTCATCATAATGACGGATGGTGATCAACTCCAATCCCTCGTTATATTTTACGTGATAGCTGTCACTAAACATTTGCAACACTTGATCTGGATTTACTTTCTTTCTGTCAAGAAGGATCGAAAAACTCAATGCTGAATTTTGCATCATGTTGATCTTCGCATGAGCATCGGCCAAACGCTTAAAAATACCGCTTAAATTTTCTTCCACGAGAAAAGAAAAATCTTTTGGTGTAATAGTGTATAGAACTTGGTCGAATTTTAGGATGTAAGAAGGAACTAAACTATCAAAATCACTGTTCGCTTGTATGACAGTGCCTTTTTCGTCAGGTTTAATAAAAGACTTGACATACAGTGGAATGTTTTTATTTTGGAGCGGTTTCACCGTTTTAGGATGTATAACACTTGCCCCATAGTAAGAGAGTTCGATTGCCTCCTTAAATGAAATTTGTTTAAGTAAAACAGTATCCTCGAATAATTTTGGATCAGCATTAAGCATCCCAGGAACATCCTTCCATATGGTAACGCTCTCAGCATGCATGCAGTGTGCAAAAATACCCGCAGTATAATCTGACCCTTCTCTTCCTAATGTGGTAGTCATTCCCTCAGAAGTGTGACCGACAAAACCTTGTGAAACTATAATCTTTTTGTGCGTAAAAAGCGGTCTTAAATTCTGTTGAATCAACTCTTCAGTCTTCTTCCAATCTACATTTCCCTCCTGATAATTATTATCTGTTCTCAAGAGTGAACGTGCATCAGTCCAAACTGAAGAAAACCCTTTCTCTGTCAAATATGCATCTATAATTCGAGACGACAAAACTTCGCCAAGCGAAACAATTTGATCGTATTCAAAAGAATAATTTTCTGAGAACGGTTTACTAAATCTCATTCTTAACTGATTGAAAATAGTCTCAATAATTTGATAAATTTTACGCTGTCGATCAGAAAATAATGCAAGTAAAATTTGGGAATGAAAGGCCTCAAGATCATTGATCAGACGAAGGAATAAAGCTTCATCGGACAATTGATAAGCAGAAACCACTTCTTCGAGCTTATTTGTTGTTTTGCCCATGGCTGAGATTACAACAAGTATGCTATCTTCGGGATATTTTGTTAGAATTTCCGCAACATTTTGTATAGCGGCCGAGTCTTTAACAGAGGCTCCTCCAAATTTGAATACTTTAACCATTTATGTTAATTTTTCAGACAAATTATTTACGGCCTCTTGCGGTCTAATCCCTTGATAAATTACGGAATTAACCATTTCCAATATAGGCATTTCAACTTTAAACTTCTGATTGATTTCAACCAATGACTTGGTAGCATAATATCCTTCGGCGACCATTTTCATTTCTAATTGTGCATTCGCCACAGAATATCCTTTTCCGATCATGAATCCGAAGGTTCTATTTCTTGAGAAATTTGAATAAGCTGTTACCAACAAATCTCCCAAATAAGCACTTGTTTTAGTGTCTCTGTGAACAGGACTAACCACGTCTATAAATCGCTCTATTTCTTGAATAGCATTTGAAATAAGTACAGAAAGAAAATTATCTCCATAACCAAGTCCAGAGCATATTCCCGCTGCTAAAGCATATATATTCTTTAAAATTGCAGATAACTCCGTACCAAATAGGTCGTCAGATTGTGTTGTCCTGATATAACGATTTGAAAGTAAGAACGCTACAGCATTGGATTTAAGTTCATCAAGACACGCTATGGTTAGATAACTCAACCTTTCCATAGCCACCTCTTCCGCATGGCAAGGCCCACAAATAATTCCAATATTTTCGTAAGGTATGTTAAATGACTTATGTAGATACCTTGCGGGTATTGCATTAAATTCAGGAACAATTCCTTTAACCGCTGAAAAAACAATTTTTCCTTTGAAATGTGCAGTTGATAATCCTTTTAATGTCGCATCCATATACGCGGCTGGCACTACGAGGATGATAAGATCAGATTCACTTACGGCAGTTGTCAAATCGGTGGAAAGTGTAATTTTTGATAAGTCAAACTCTACAGATTGTAGATAATTTGGATGGTGACGAAATTTACGAATGTGTTCAACAGCTTTCGTATCTCTCATCCACCACGTTAAAGATTGACCGTTCGATGAGATAATTTTTGAGAGAGCAGTTGCCCAACTCCCTCCTCCTATTATGGCTACTTTTTCATACGATTGCTTATGCATGAAACAAAGATACAATTTCTATAATTAAGCGAATAAGTGGTTGAAACCTAAAAATAGCATTACCGTATTACGTGTTAATGTCTTTCAAATCCCGAATTCGTAATTTTTTTTGCAGTAAATGGTTTCGAATCCCCTACCACATTTTATTATATGGATTTGCAATACTCGGGGCAGGATTACTCTGCACCTGGGTCTTGTTTCAGAGCGGAATATTATCGTCCAATGATTTTGGTATGGCGGACCCGAACAACCGTTATTTCCAGGAAATGGACAAAAAATACAATCAAGGATTTAAAACTGATAGCGTGAGCGTGGACAAGCATCGCTATGAAGCACTGAATAGAATAGTTTTGTTGAACCGATATTATCCGTTAAATGCAAACTATATATTGAAAGCTTGGACAGAAAGTAAGGACGAAAAATTAGCCTTAAAAATGTTGGATGCTGTTGATCTTCGCATGCAGGTTAATGAGCAATATCAGGCTGATTTAACAATGATGAAGAAGAATCTTCTGCCTCGTCAAAATACCAATTTAAGCGTTTTTGAGTGGATGAATATAGCAGAGTGGATGGCTTTTAAAGAGGCAGTTAAAAAAGATAAATACTACATTGATTCGGCTGCAAAAGTATCCGGGGTTGAACCAAGGTTAATTGTGGCTTGTTTGGTGGGAGAACAAATACGATTATTTAATTCGAAAAGAGAATCGTATAAAAAATACATCGGCCCATTAAAAATTTTAGTGGTTGAAAATAACTTTTCCTACGGGGTAACCGGGGTCAAAGAATCAACAGCACAGCGAATAGAACAAAATTTGAAAGATAAAAATTCAAAATTTTATTTAGGGGTGGAATACGAACATCTGTTAGACTACGACTCAACACAAAACTTTGATGCTGCTGTAAACGAAGGCATGAGTCCCACCGTTAAAAGATTAGTCCAAATGAAAAATCACTATTACTCCTATTTGTATACCGCTCTGTTCGTAAAACAAATTAAAATGCAATGGGAAAGGTCCGGATTTCCTATCCAGGATAGACCTGAAATTTTAGCGTCTTTATTCAATCTAGGGTTCAACAAATCAAAACCAAAAGCTGAACCAGAAGTAGGGGGTTCTAGTTTTGAGGTTGGAAATACGGTATATACTTTTGGTGCGGTAGCATTTGAATTTTATTATTCAGGAGAGTTGCAAGATATTTTTCCTTACAAGAGGGCTCGTTTCGATTATAAGAATTTTCCTGAACCGAAATTATTTTAGTCGAATGGATTTATCAGTTAAAGTTATAAGTTGATTTTTAAGCAACTTCCCCACAGTTTGTTTGAATAGTTTTTTGCTCATTCCTAGCGCTTTATTAATTTCCTCAGGACTTGACTTATCGTGGAGAAAAATTTCCTTTTTTTTCGTTAAACGCTCTAAGAGTACTGAATACGCATTGTCGTATTTTTCCAAGCCCAATGCATCAAATTGCAAATCTAATTTTCCGTCCGTTCTGACCTTGCGAACATAACAGATTATCTCGTCACCACATTCTAATTTTCTATTGACATCGTTCTTGAAAATCAAACCTTCATAACGTTGGTTCACTATTATTTTAACTCCTAATTCAGTTGTGGACCAAACCAAACCGCTCACTTGACACTCCTCCAAGGATTCCCTGCAGGGTTCGAGTGTTTTTGTAATTTTACTACTTCCAAATAAGCGATCCGTTTGATTATCGTAGCGCAAAGTAATCAAATAGGATCGCCCCTCCTCCATTTTTTCTGCTTGTTCTTTGAACGGAACAAATAAATTTTTGTCCAAGCCCCAATCAACAAATGCACCAAACATGTTAACTAGAACTACCTTTAAAAAAGCTATATTTCCCAGGAGTAAATGTGGACTTTCAGTGGTGGAAACTATTCTATTTTGTGAGTCTTTGAAAACGAAGACGTCAACTAAGGCTCCAACTTGAAAGTCATTTTCTGGAATGAGGTACTTTCTCGGTAATAAAACTTCGTCACCTCTAAAATCTTTCAAGTATGCCCCAGGTGGAGTTATTCTACTAACAGCAAGTTTATTGATTTGACCTAGCTGCATTATTCAATGTTGAATTTCCTGGGCCTTTTTTTTATTTTATACTTACCAGTAGTTACTTTCAAACTATTGTCCGTCCGTCTTTTATTACGCCTTGCTTTTTTTGGAATAATCTTCGTTTCAGTTTTAGATAATTCCAGCTCAGATTCAGGTGTCCTAGCGACATGATTTACAATTTCTCCAGGCCTATTTTCATCAGGATTTATCCATTGTTGAATTTCTTTTTTATCACCAACTTGGTTATTCGAAATAATATCCTCCTTAAAATACCACATTTCATCCTCAAGGTTGTAAGCATCATAGGACATGTCAGGGACATAGAAAGATCTCACCCCTGCCAAGCTTTGTGCTTCAGGCGAAAGGTGATCCATTACTATTCGGTTATACTTCTTATCAAAGGTCAAGGTCATTTTCGCTTGTTCCGAAAACTCGTAAATCATTCTTTTGTGAACAGTGTTTTTTTCTTTGAAAACAGGACTTCCGAACTTGACGCCATTTGAGGATATTGTCATCACATCCATTACTTTAAAATTATTTCCTGGAGTTCCTCCATCCCAACCAAGAAGAACATATTCCATTTTACCATTTCTCTCAAAAGGAATCATTTGATAATACAAGGCACCATACCAATTTTTCGCATCAATTGTGCCGATTGGTCGCTCGGAATAAGGATCGAGAACGTCAATTAGCTCGAATAATTTAACTTTTTCTTTACTGTCATCAAAATACATAACTACCCCATCAAAGGCATAGGTAAAATCAGTATATTCAATATTCCAGGTAATCAATCGTACAAGACCATCAGGGCTATCTAATACAGAGATCGTTTTGCACGAATTAAATTTGTGTTTGAGTGCTCCCTCATTTTTAAGAAAGTCTAACATTTTCACTTTAAATATTGCATTTATTTCATTCATTTCCTCGTCAGTTTTTGCTCCCCTGAGAAGAAGTAAGGATTTATTGAGTTCATTCTCTTTATCCTCCAAATCTTGTGAAAAGAAATTAGAGGAAAGTAAAACTAAAAAAGTGAAGAAAATTAGTTTCATGATCATACAAACGCACGCTGAAATAAAAAGTTACTTCAATTCACACAAAGACTGAATGGTATCTGTTGGTGAGGAAGAACTAAACACAAAACTACCTGCAACTAGGGCATCCGCTCCTGCTTGCACAAGAAGTTTTCCTGTCTCTAAGTTTACACCACCATCTACCTCGATTAAGGCTTTAGAATTTTTAAGATTAATTAATTCCTTAAGTTGTACTACTTTTTCCACCGTTGAGGATATAAAGTTTTGTCCTCCAAAGCCTGGATTAACAGACATAATCAATACCAAATCTACTTCTGTAATAATGTCTTGCAAAACGCTAATGGGAGAATGAGGATTTAAAGCCACACCTGCTTTCATTCCCAGACGTTTAATTTCAGAGAGTGTCCGATGAAGGTGGGTACAGGCCTCATAATGAACGGTAACTATATTCGCTCCTGAATTACAAAAATCCGTCAAGTAAGCATCCGGATTGGAGATCATAAGGTGCACATCTAGCACTTTCGAGGTGTGTCGTCGGATGGCAGAAAGTACTGGGAAACCGAAGGAAATATTTGGAACAAAAACCCCATCCATTACATCTATATGTATCCATTCAGCACTCGAGGTATTTAACATTTCAACATCTCGTTGTATATTTCCAAAATCACAAGAGAGCACTGATGGTGAAACAATAGTCATATTGTAAAATTACGCAATCTTTTTATGCAACCCGCAATAAATCAATATATTCATCTTCTCTCCTGTATAAGTCCAGGTGAAAAAATAAATTATCCCTTGTGGCACTTACCGTAATATACTCAACATAAATAGGAATTGACCATTTCAATGGTATACTGAAATTAATTTTCCTCACCAAAATACTATCGATAGAATCTCTGACATAAATATTCCTGTTCGTCGAACGAATGGAATCAAAATCTAATATGGTTTTTGCCAATTCAACAGGATTTTCACAGCGCATACAACCGTGGGAGAAACTTCTAAACCCTTTTCTAAATAAAGATTTAGATGGCGTGTCATGAACGTAAACGTTGTGTGAATTATAGAACTCGAGTTTAATAATTCCTAGACTATTATGTGGTCCTGGATCTTGAATGACAGTGTAAGGAAAATTCTTGCTGTATTTTCGCCAAGAAACGCTATCTGGATTAATTTCAGTTGTACCTCTATATATTCGATATTGATTTTTGGATAAATACCGTGAATTGGCTCGAACAGCTGGCAATATTTCTTTATTTGCAATAGACTGCGGGACTTTCCAAAATGGATAACAAACAATTCTATTAACCCGTGCGTGAAGTTCAGGTGTTTGATTGGATACTTTACCAATGATGACCTTATTTTTACTTTTTAAGGCCCCATCTGCAATGAAGAATAACTCAAAAGATGGTAAATTTACACGAATAAACTTTTTTTCATCGGGCTTTCTTTGCCTAAGTTTATCCAATGCAATTGAAGCGCGAACTACTTTGTTGTATGTGCTCTCATTCAATGCTTGCAAGGTAGCCTCGTCAATATTACTATCCTCATTAAAGCCACACATTCGTTTAAAGTTTTTAATTGATTGATTGAATTCTGCTTCAGATGATTTTGATTTTAAAAATCCTTTAGATATTAAAGATTTTTTGATATTTATTTCGAACAGTAATGGATCTTCCTTTTTTGATTTTAATTGAAAGGAATTGGTATCAAGGGGATATTTTTGGCAAAAATCATATAAATGTTGAGCAAGAAATTGATAATTAGTGTCAACTATACCTTGTTTAATTATAAGTTCCTCAATTGAGAGCGAATCCAATTGTTTGCACTGTTCTAGAAATTCTTTCCCGTCTAAAGGAACAATATTCCTCATTTTCTTTTGTTCAAAATCAATTAACCCATGTTTTAAAGTTCCTCCCAGCGTTAATAAGTTCGATGTCATAATAATTTCTTTCTCAATCCAATGTGCATCTTTCTTAGGCTGACACAATCTGGATTTTGGCACGCCAAATTGTAATGGTTCTGTTAAACACTTTTCTGTCATAGTTCCGAACTTACTCATGGAATTATTTGAATAATGTTTGAACCCAAATGAATTTGCCTTGTAAAAATTTATAACGGCAGACTGCTGTTGGTCATTCAATCCTAATGATTTTAAAAAACTTTTCTCAAGAGCTCTAGATAATTTCACATCATCAGGTATTGAAACATCAGTTAAAAATAATCTATCCACAGACTCATTTTTCTCCTCCTGACTGCTCTCGCAGCTGAGCAAAATTAAAAAAGCAACCAGAAAAATTAAATGTCTCAGCAACTCGTTTAAATTATTAAATTAGTACTAAATGTTTTCAATGCCACAAGGTTTTAATGTGATTTTGATTTTAATTTTTATTACGGGGTGTTTCTCCATATTTTGTTTTAATTCAGATATTCGAAAGGCCAAGTTAACATTTTTTCCTTACCGCATTAAACGAAACAACGAAATCACTAGAATAATATCTCATATTTTCATTCATGCTGATTTCCAACACTTTGCCTTTAATATGCTATCAGTCTATTTTCTTGGATCCTTTTTAGAAGATCAGTGGCGTCATGAATTTGGACCTGAGGGTGGTGCTGTTCATATTTTAGTTTTGTATTTATTAGGGGGAATCTTTGCAACGGGATATATTTACGTTAAGCAGCAAGATAATATAATGTACCAAAGTTTGGGTGCATCCGGCGCCGTCTCAGCCGTGATCTTTGCTGCCATTTTATGGTATCCTACCATGGAGCTGGGTTTATTTTTTATACCTGTACCAATTCCCGCATTTATTTTTGGACCGCTTTATTTATTAATTGAGTATTTAGCAATGAAAAGAGGAACAAGCGGAATTGCACATGAAGCACATATCGGTGGAGCACTTTTTGGTATTCTTTACGTAACTTTGTTGGAACCTACTAAATTGATCACATTTATTGAATTGATTTTATGATGTCAGTACTATACGTCAACAATAACGGAACTCTATTACCTGCCGATGCCCCCACTATACATCCAGGTAATAGGGGGCATTTATATGGTGACGGTGTTTTTGAGAGTATTCGTGTAATTGCGGGTCGACCTGTGAATATAGAGAATCATATTAAACGATTAATAGAGGGAGCGAAAGCAATTAAAATGCGAACTCCCAGCTATTTTAACTCTATTTTTTTCGAGGAAAAATTGAATGAACTATTGCAGAAATCAAATATCAAAGAAGGCGGAAGATGTAGGCTTTCTCTTGATAGAGTGACAGGAGGTGCTTATCTTCCTGATTCAAATGAGTGCACTTACTACATAGAGGTATACCCCTATGATGTCAATCACTTTGAATTAAATGCTAAAGGTCTAGAAGTTGATATTTACCAAGACATCAAATTACAAAAGAATTTTCTGTCAAACTACAAAACGAAAACAGGTTTGACTTATGTTATGGCTGCTATTTCCGCTCAAGAAAAAGGGCTAGACGACGTTTTTTTATCAAACGATAAAGGAAATATTCTAGAAACATCGTCATGTAATATTTTCATAGTAAGTAATGGTGTATTGTATACTCCGAGTCTAGATGAAGGATGTTTGGCAGGAACAATGAGGATGCAGATTGTAAATTTGGCAATAATGCATGGCATCAAAGTATACGAATGTGCAATCCTTCCTCAAAACATACTCGCTGCTGATGAAATTTTTGTTACCAATGCAATTAGAGGTATCAATTGGGTTGGCGGCTACAGAACAAAAAGATTTTACAATAACATGTCGAGAAAATTGGTAGTGTTGTTGAACGAATTCTGGGAAAAAAAATTAGGTTTATGACTCAAGTCATTGTGGTAATCTTAATAATAACCTTAGCCGTCGGATACCTGGCCAAACTATTCTATGGGAAATTTTTAAAAAAACAACCTCATTGCGATGGCTGCGCATTCAGTAAAGGAAAGTCTCCGATTAGTTATGAGTAATTGTCAGTTATACAAATATAGTAGTGCCTTTTATTCCATAAACGAGGAATCAAGCGAGTATTTCTTACATTCGTTTTCAAAAAATGATGTGGATGATGACCACATTTGTTGGCTAAACTATCACGGGTTAGAGGATAGGCAATCCATAGAGCATTTGGCACAAAATCTAGGAATTGATAAGTTAATTATTGAAGCACTTTATTTTCCTTCAAGGCGACCAAAGGTGGAGGAGTATCCTAACTTTTTATATTTTGCCTTAAAATCACTTTTACCAAGCGGTCTTGGCGAAAATACGTTGATTGACGAAAACATGAGTTTTATCTTACACAAAAATTACTTAATTTCATATCAAGATAAATCCTCAGACCATTTTGCAGATGTTCGCGACCGAATTGTGAAAGGACGTGGAAAAATTAGATCCAAAGGAACAGATTTTTTATTATTTCGTCTGCTTGAGGCCATCATTGACAATTATTTTGAAGTATTGTCAGATTGTATCAAAAATATTGAATATATCGACGATCAAATAAATGAATATCAGAGTAAGCAATTATTCAGGGAGTTAGAAACTACAAAACGTAAACTAATTTCTCTTCGAAAGGTCGTTTTACCGATGCGTGAAATTTGTAACGAACTATTATCTACAGATAGCAGATTTATTGAAAAAGAGAATAATCGCTATTTTCAAAATTTATACAAGTCATGTTCAGCAATTCTCGAGGAAATTGAGGCAAATAAGCAAATTATTGAAGGAATTGCCAATTTATATTATGCAATTCAGGGACAAAGAATGAATCAAGTAATGAAAACTTTAACGGTTGTATCGTCTATTTTCATCCCGCTCACGTTCATTGTTGGTGTATATGGCATGAATTTCAAATACATTCCAGAATTAGATTACCATTACGGGTATTTCGTAGTTATTGGCTCGATGTCATTATTGTCTGTAATTCTTATCATCTATTTTCTTAAAAAGGGCTGGTTAAAAAGAGATTAACAGAGATAATTATTGAATGTTAATGAAGTGTTAAAAAAAACCATTTGCTTTAACAAGGCCCTATCTTTGTTAATATAATATAAAAAACTAAGAACCTTATGAAAAATTTAATATTCTCCTTTGCATTTTTAATGGCAGCATTTGTGACTGTCACAGCCCAAGGCACACCCGTTCAATCAGGCGCTAAAATTGAGTTCTCTAAGGAAACTCACGATTATGGCAACATTAAGTATGACGGTGAGCCCTACTGTTCCTTTGATTTTAAAAACACCGGCGATCTGCCTTTGATTATTTCCAATGCTAAAGGGTCATGCGGTTGTACGGTGCCTGAATATTCGCAAGAACCGATAGCACCAGGAGCCAAAGGTACAATTCGTGTTAAATATGACACTAAAAGACCCGGCCCAATTAACAAAACGGTAACTATTACCTCTAATGCAGTGAACGTCGAAGGAGGAATCTCCATTCTCCGAATTAAGGGAGAAGTTGGTCCCGCTCCAGAGAATGGTACACCTGTAAATAATTCAGGAGCACCCACTAATAATTAATTTCATTGAGGTATCGATTAGCGATCTTCATATTTTTCTTAACCGCCGCTGTAGTCGCACAGTCGGCGGTTTTTTATGTCCAGCATAAAACTGTAAAATTTCCTAGAACACAAGAGGGAGAAACAATTCACCAAACGTATTTCGTGACCAATAGAGGGAAAGTACCACTCATGATTTATTCATCTGAGACCGAATGCACATGCACGAATGTTATATTGCCTACAGGCCCCATTGATCCGGGAAAAACTGCTAAAATTGATGTAACCTTCAATACAAGTGGAAAGTATTTTTTCCAAGATAGGATAATAACCTTGAAAACTAATACCCGAAAGAAAAAAGAAATACTCCATCTGAAGGTTTTCATTATTCCGAAAGAATGACCAAAAAAATTGATTCCTTTTTGGGTACTTAAAGTTGATGGAGCAGGTTATTCACCTCATTAAAGTCTTTTGCCCTGTAGGTTGAGGTGCTTGATGAGCCCTCTTCACGCAGAATATGGATTGTTTTGAATCCCGCTTGACGAGCTGCACTCAGTTCCTCTTGAATATCTGATAGAAAAACTATTTCGCTTGGATCTTGGCCTATTCCTGCAGCTATTTTAAGGTAGGAATCCTCATTTCTTTTGTGTCCAATAGTTGTATCAAAATAACAAGACAACCACTTGGTTAAATCACCTGCTAATGAATATTTGAAAAGTAACTTTTGAGAGGTAATTGATCCGGAGGAATATATTCCTATTTTCAATCCATTCGTTGACCATTTCTCTAAATTAACCGATACGTCGTCATAAACATGTCCTTTTAATTCACCAAGTTGATAACCTTTATTCCAAATGATTCCCTGCAACGTCTTCAACGGTGTGAACTTTTTGTCTTTAATACTCCATTCAAGCAATTTCTGCATGACTCCCTCACTTGTAGTCAAGATAACACCTTCCTCACGTTCGCAAATACCTATTACCTCCGAAAAAGCTTCCTTTACCTCTGCTAAGTGAGCAAACTGCGTGATTTCAAGAATGTGTTCTCTAAAATAAGGAAAAAGAACATCGTAAACATAGGAAACAGATGATGTTGTCCCTTCAATATCAGAAAGTATAACTCGGCAACTCAAATCCATCTATGGCATTTTGAAGTGAGAATAAGACTTTTCTATTTGAGAATCCGTGTAGTGCGGTATCCAACCACTCGTGTCAATAAATATTCTTATTGCCTTGACAAACGGTTCTTTTTCGCCGGCATCAAACCAATGTCTGATCCCTGCTGGTACCGAAATCAAATCACCTTTTTCACAAAGCAAATTGAAAATGAGATCCCCCTCCATATTAAACCAAAACAAGCCTTTACCATCCACAAAAAAACGTATTTCATCTTCGGTATGAATATGTTCAGCTAAAAATTTTGCTCTAATGGCATCATAATTTTCCGTGGATGAATGAATGGAAATTACATCTGCTGTCTGATATGCGCCTTTTTTCATGAAAGGAATTAAGTCTTTCTCATAGGCTTTAAGAATATCTTCTGACGACGCTGAATCCGAAAATTCCACATCGCACAACCATTGGTCGAAGAAAATGCCACGAGCATTAAAAAAACTTCGAATTTCAGATACATTTTTAATTTGCACACCACTTTCAGGAATCGATAAAACTGCCATTATTTGCTATTTAAAAATTCGCATTGACAAAGATACTCCAAAGTTTCCAGATGTTTTTTTGCGTCTAAAAGAGTATTCCCCCATGCATAAATCCCGTGTTTTTCGATAATAAAACAATTATTGTTTAGTTGTCTTTTTCGTTCCATCAACTCTTTTTTAAAATACTCCATATCTTGGTTATTACAAAAGACTGGAATGATGGATTCTGTCTGATGGGTTTGGTGATGTGGAAATCCTTTTTGTAGCTCATACCCCTGAATTCTAAATTCAGGGTATACTCTCGATGAAATTAGAACAGGAAAGATTCCATGGCTATGCAGGATAAATTTGGTTTCAGGAAACATTTCGTAAAGCACACAATGAATGATAGATTCAGCTGATGGCCTGAGGTCCTTATATTCTCCTATAGATTTTCCTTCACTTGAAATAGTGATAAAATCGTCCACCCTAATAATGGATTTATCAATTCCAGACCTTGTTACCCAAATTTGATTATCGTTATCTTTAAAAGAATAATTGGTCGATGTGGCAGGTGAACAACCTTTATTGTGTAGATTATTAATCACCATAACCATCTCATTTTTTAGTTGGTTAACGTTCATTTTTCAAAGATAAAAAAAACGCACCTTTCAGTGCGTTTTCATTATGTGTTTGTTATTTGTTTAATTTGTTAATGCTCCCTTGACGAGTTGTGCGATAACCTTGCCGTCTGCTTTTCCGGCAAGTTTTGAAGTCAAAATACCCATTACTTTACCCATTTGTTGTGGCCCTTCTGCACCTATTTCTCTAATGACATTTATAACTTCCTGTTGAATTTCCTCTTCACTCAACATTTTCGGAAGGTACTCCTCAATGACTTTTGCTTGAAAAAGTTCATCAGCAGCCAGGTCGTCACGGCCCTGAGTAACATACAAGTCATATGTTTCGATTCTCTGTTTATGTAATTTCAAACAGATTTTAACTGCTACCTCATCGCTTACATCACCACCGCCACCTGAGGTAGCCTCGAGTAAAAGCTTTGATTTTATATCCCTCAGTGCAGCAAGTCTATCTTTCTCTTTAGCCAACATAGCTTGTTTAATGGCGTCGTTAATTTTCACTGCCAAGCTCATTTTAATCTACGTTATCGTGAAGGAAATTATTATTTTTGAGGGAGAATTTTCCAGTTCCGTCATCAGCTAAGCCAAATCTCGAAAAATTTTCTTCAGTACTCGGTGTAGACGTATTTAAATTGATATTTCTTCTTACAAATGCTGGTTCCTTCTCAAATTCATTAATTCCATCTGCTTTTTTCAGTTTGGAAGTATATTCCTGAATTTTCGATACGCGGTCATTTGTTCTCTTTTGTATATCCTCAGCACTCATTGAACTTTTTTCTTCACCCGACGTTTCTGAAGTTGAAATTTCATCATCGAGTAAGTGTTTTACGACTCCCTCATCAGAAGTTATTTTTATTTCATCTTCATTTAATGAATCTTTTTCATTCTCTGTCGTCAATTCCCATGTAAATGCTTCACCTGACTGCTCAATAAATTCTGGTGATTCCGTATTTTTATCCGTAAACTCATTATTCTGGGTTGTATCTCCCGTTTCACTAATTAGGGCATCGTTCCAGATTGGCGTAACTTGACTAGATTCATCTGTTTCCTCTGTAGTATCGAATAAGTTGTATGATATTTTTTCGACCGAGGAGGATTCCACCGATTGGTCCAGAGATGCATTGTTCAAAGGAGCCTCATTTTCGACAACATTTGATTCATCAGTAAACAACGAAACGGTGTCGTTTACATTAGGCATATCACTAGGGAATTTTGCATTATTGATTATCGGTTCATTAATATCTACCTTCAAAAAAGGCTCTTGTTGAAGTTGTTCCGAAACAGTTGGTACTGATTCAGTTGAGTTCAAAGCTTTCGAGCTTACGGATAATGGTGATTCAAGAGGGTTTAATAATTCTTTTCTAGATTCTTCGTCTAAGGACACCACTTTACGCTCAGGAGCTTTCTCAAATCCTGTCAGAGGTTCGGAGCTAAAACCCGTCGCAATTAAAGTGATGTTTAATTTATCTCCTAACGCTCCGTCATACCCGTGACCCCAGATTACATCTGCTGTGGCACCTGCTGCATCTTGAATGTAGTCGGTAATTTCAGTAATTTCATCCATCATTACTTCCTTATTTCCATAAGTTATGTTTAGAAGAACATATTTAGCTCCAGAAATATCATTATCGTTCAGTAACGGAGATACCAGTGCATTTTGAACGGCATCTAAGGCTCTATTTTCACCTTCCCCAATGGCACTTCCCATTATGGCCCTTCCTGAATTACGAAGGACAGTATTTACATCGTTGAAATCTACATTTATGATTCCTGTAACAGAAATAACCTCTGCTATTCCTTTTGCCGCCACCGTTAAAATGTTATCTGCATGACCGAATGCTTCAGAGAGCGACATATCTTTACCAAAATCGCGTAATCTTTCATTATTTATTATCAGAAGCGTATCAACATTCTCTCTCATTTTATTTAATCCATCTTCGGCCTGCTGACGGCGCTTTCTACCTTCAAAATTAAAAGGAACTGTTACTATACCCACAGTTAGAATACCCAAGTCCCTAGCTGCTTGTGCAATCACAGGCGCAGCACCTGTTCCAGTGCCACCACCCAAACCAGCAGTGACAAAAACCATCTTGGTATTTTTTGATAGTAATTCTCTAATTTCTTCGATATTTTCCATGGCAGCATTCATACCTATTTCGGGTATCATTCCAGCACCTCTACCCTCTGTTAAAGTGGGTCCTAGCTGAATTTTATATGGTACAGGGGAAATATCCAGTGCCTGGCGATCTGTGTTACAAACAATAAAATCGACACCTGCAATTCCTTGGTTAAACATATGGTTCACAGCATTACTACCGCCACCACCAACTCCAATTACTTTGATAATGGAGTTATTTTCTTTCGGTAAATCAAATTCTAATGGCATATCTACACTATATTATTTTGTTATTAATTATCACTGTCATCAAAAAAGTCTTTTACTCTCGGTATTATTTTGTCGAAAAATCTACCCCTCTTTTCTTTAACAGAGTGTCCCACAACTTCAGTTTTTGTATACATCTCCTGAAGCTCTGGCTCCGTTTTGAATTTCTTTTCATACTCTTCAAATCCTTTTAACACTAGACCGATTCCAGTGGCATACATCGGACTTGATAAATTTTTTATTTCATTGGTATTGGCAAGGTGCTCTGTTGGATATCCAATTCTTGTATCCATTCCTGTCATGTACTCAAAAAGTTGAGTTAGATGCTTTAATTGGGCTCCGCCGCCTGTGACTACAATTCCCCCAATTAATTTCTTACTAAAACCTGAATTTCTTATTTCGTAATTGACTAGTTCAATAATTTCTTCCATTCTTGCTTGAATTATACTTGCAAGATTTTTAAGCGTAATTTCTTTGGGCTCCTTTCCTCTTATTCCGGGTATACAAACTACTTCGTTATCTTTACTTTCTGATGCCAAAGCACTACCAAATCTAACTTTCAATGCTTCAGCATGTCTCTGCATAATTTTACAGCCCTCTTTGATGTCTTGAGTGACTATATTTCCTCCATAGGGAATAACTGCAGTATGACGAATTAAACCATCTTGAAAAATGGCAATGTCTGTTGTTCCTCCTCCAACATCCACTAACACTACACCAGCTTCTTTCTCTTCTTCACTCAAAACCGCTTCCGCAGAAGCTATAGGCTCAAGAATAATACCTTTGGTGTTTAGGTTAGCCCTATCAATACATTTTTTAATATTCATTACATTGCTCACTTGGCCAGTAATAATATGAAAATTTGCCTCAAGTCTTGTGCCTGCCATACCAATTGGATCCTTAATTTCAGGTTCTTTGTCAACAATATATTCTTGAGGAATTACATCAATGATTTCTTCTCCAGGATTCATAACTAACTGATACATGTCATCAATGAAATTATCAATATCCCGTTGAGAAATCTCTCCATCTTTTGCTCTCCTTGTGTAAATACCTCTGTGCTGTAAACTTTTAATGTGTTGGCCGGCAATACCAACGAAAACATTTTTTATAACAAGATTTCCTTCTTTACAATTCTGAGCCCCTTGAACTGCACTGGTTATAGACTGAATAGTCCTCTCTATATTCGAAACCACGCCGCGCATTACACCGAGCGACTCGCTCATTCCCATAGAAATAATTTCTATTTTCCCATATTCGTTTTTTTTGCCGACAAAACATGCAATTTTTGTTGTTCCTATATCCAACCCGATAATTACTGGACTCTTAGTAATTGACTGATTATTTATGTTTTGTTCTGCAAACGATTTGTCCGTCATAACTTAAATTAATTTGATCATACTTGTTCCAGCCTTCATAAGGTAACCCCTGCTGATAAAACACCGTTAATCGTTCAAATTTTTCAGCAACTTCTTTATCAGAATTTGCCTTACCAAAAAATATATTTGCTCCATCGGCTATTGGAATCATTAGAAAATTGCCTGCTTCATCAAGGTGTACTTGAGCAAGCAAATGATACAACAGCGGATGATTACAAACATAGTTTGAAATACGGTAGATATCGTCTAATTTTTGGATACTTTTCAAGGAGTCGTTGTTAATAATATCTTTTATGTTTCCTTCAAAAAATTTATCCTTAATATTCCCAGAAAACACCAAAGTTCGTGCAACATGAGAATCCAGTCTATTCATAAGAAATCCATCAGAGTCCATGTAAAATGATTGGCCGTGCGTGTTGAAAATTCGAGCAATCGGTTTTCTTAATTCTAATTTAATATTCCAAGTACTACCTATTTCACGAAATACATTTGCACTTCTCACCTCCGGCATTTCTTGCAATGCTTTTTCAATGCCAGGGATATTCAATTCGCAAATTTTTTGACCGGTAAATAGCAATCGTTTTTTAGTGAGTCTTGATAGCAACTCGCGTTCCGTCAATAACACATTTTCACCTTGGTATTCTATTGCAATATTTGGAGGATCAACCAACTTGTTTTGATCTAGAGTATTTGCAAAGTAGAAAACGACTGTTACACCCACGAGCAAGAGCACCCAACTCATTATTTTATGCCATAATTTCATTCCGTCAAATTAGTTTCTAATATTTCCTTCAAAGGCATAACAAGCCTATCAATATCTCCTGCACCAATAGTCACTACAACTCCCCTTTTTCGATCTTTGAAATGATTAATGACTTCAGCATGCGTTTTCAATGATTTGTAATCTAGTTTTACTTGCTGCAACAACCATTCGCTAGTTATCCCATGAATAGGCTCCTCACGCGCGGGGTAAATTGGCATCAATACCAATTCGTCTAACTTCGCTAATTCGTTTGCAAAACCTTCTGCAAAGTCTCGTGTTCGTGTAAAAAGATGTGGTTGAAATATGCCAATTACGGGGATTCCTGGGTATAACATATTTAAGGACGAAATGAGACTTTTTATTTCTTCGGGGTGGTGTGCATAATCATCTAAATATACCAAGTGATTTGTTCGAATGTGATACTCAAATCTTCTTTTTACACCCAAGAAACTTGCTAGCCCTCTGCGAATATCTGATTCTGACATGCCTAGTTCACTGAGTAAGGCAATACACGCTAAGGCATTTTCTGCATTATGAAAACCTGGTATACCAAGTTGTACATTAGAAGCACTAAATTTTTTACCTCGAACATCAGCAAATAAATATCCTTGACTCCAATTTAAATTTATAACAGTATAGTCTGCCGTTGAAGAGAATAACGCATATGAAATAACTTTTGATAAACTCGGCAAGTTAAGCCCTTCTTTCTGGACTGAAAAACCTTTAATATCAGATTTCATTGCAAATTGCCTAAATCCATCAAGAAATTGCTCTTTGCTACCATATATATCAAGGTGATCTGGATCAGCAGAAGTAATGATACTGCTATTAGGACTAAGTTGTAAAAATGACCTATCGAATTCGTCCGCCTCAAATATTGTCCATTGACTGGCTGAGGAAAGTATTACGTTTGAGTGAAAATTTGAGGCAATGCCTCCCAAAAAAGCATTACACTTCCATTCACTCTCATTTAAAATGTGAGCAAGCATTGCACTTGTGGTTGTTTTTCCATGAGTCCCCGCCACACACAATCCCATCGACATACGCGAAATCAAGCCCAAAACCTCTGCTCTTTTAGCGACATGAAAATTAAGAGATTGAAAGTAATTCAATTCTGTCATTGATTTCGGAATTGCTGGAGTATAAATCACGAGAGTATTTTCGATTGAAGTAAAACAGGTTGGGATTTCCTCAATATCATCCGTATAATGAATCCATGCCCCTTCCGAAATCAATTTCTCTGTCAACTCACTCGGAATTCTATCATACCCCCCTACTTTTTTGCCAAGGTTTATAAAATAACGCGCCAATGCAGACATTCCGATTCCTCCTATTCCGATGAAATAAACAGATGAATACTTAGCCAAAGGAGTCCTGATCATTTTCCTACTAATTTTTCACATTCATCAACAATAGCCTCGGTGGCAAGAGGTTTTGCTAGGAGAAGGCAATTTCTCTCTAGTTCGATACGTGCCTCGTTATTCGCCAGTAATGCTTTCGCTTGGTTAATTAAGTTATTGCTCAATTCAGCATCTTTAATCACGACTGCGGCATTTTTCCTAACTAATGCCTGTGCATTTTTCATCTGGTGATCTTCTGCCACATTTGGGGATGGTACCAAGATCGATGCTTTGCCTACTAAACATAATTCTGAAATGGATAAAGCCCCGGCTCGGGAAATAACAAGATCAGCAGCAGAATATGCTAAATCCATTCGCTGAATAAATTCAAAAAGAAAAATATTTTTTGCTCCCTCTACTACTACCTTATTTTTTAAATCTTCGTAGTATAGTCTTCCGCATTGCCAGAGAACTTGAACTGTTCCATCTAGGGATTTCCATTTCGACAATTCCTCTAAAAGTACATTATTCAATGCTTGAGCTCCCAGAGATCCGCCAATTACAAGAACAATTTTTTTCGAGGGGTCCAGCTTAAAAAATTCTATGGCCTCAGATTTTGAAGCTTGAAACTTTGCTATTTCTTTTCGGACAGGATTTCCTGTAATCACGAGCTTATTCAGCGGGAAAAATAATTGCATTCCTTCATATGCGACACATATGATATTGGCTTTTTTTCCCAAAATCTTATTAGTTTTTCCTGCGAATGAATTTTGCTCTTGTAATAAAGTGGGTATTCCTAATAAATTCCCCATTTTCAGCGTCGGGCCACTGGCATAACCGCCCACTCCAATTAACAATTGTGGCTTAAAATTATGAATGATTTTTCTTGCTTTCCAAAGACTTAGGAGTATTTTAAAAGGCAGAAAAAAATTAGACAAGGTTATTCTTCTTTGGAGTCCTGATATCGGCAATCCCACAATAGGATAACCCGCAAGAGGAACTTTCTCCATTTCCATTCTTCCTTCGGCACCAACAAATAAAATTTCTACTTCTGGGTTGCGTTTCTTTAATTCATCGGCAATAGCTATTGCTGGGAAGATATGTCCACCCGTTCCTCCGCCAGATATGATTACCTTTTTAATCATCCGCCACTAATTGTTTGAAAGGTTGTTTCGCTCTGCATTAATTTTCTTTTTTGTAAATTAAAAGCAAATGATTGTACTATACCGATTGAGGCACACGCCATAATTAAAGCTGAACCACCCATTGCTAAGAAGGGCATGTTTTGTCCGGTCACTGGGAAAATACCTGTACAAACTAACATATTTATACTTACCTGAGTGAGAAGGTGTATTCCTATGCCCATACAAACATATGTTTGAAATAAATCATCGGTTTTTAAGGCTATTCGGATTATCCGAAATAATAAGATTAAATAGATTAAGATTAATACAATGGCAGAAATTGAACCAAATTCTTCTACGAAACTTGAGTAGTAAAAATCTGCATATGCCTCTGGAATATACTCTTTTAGTTTGCCATCGCCAACACCCTGTCCGAGAAAAGAACCGTTATGAATTGCTAATTTTGCATTATTTGACTGAGCATTTTTTAATATGTCTGCAGAAGACTCATCCATCTTCGAATTATATCGACTTACCCAAGTGTCGTAGCGTGGGAGAATATTTAGTTCTGGGGCAGCTTTATGAATGCAGATAATTAAAAAAACTAAGACAAAACCAAAGCCCAGCATGGTGAAAAGTTTTCCGTAAGGCATTCGACCAATGAAAAGCATGGCAAGGCACAACATGAAGAGCATTGCCGCTGTTGAAAAATTGTCTTTTAAAATTAAAAAACAGATGACGATGATTGGCAGTACAACCGGAAAAACCCCTTCCCTCCAACTATTTAACTTCTCTTTCTTCTTAACTAATAACCTCGATAAGTATAGAATAAGGGCCAACTTGGCAAAATCTGAGGATTGAAAGGTAAGCCCGATGAATGGAATTTTAATCCAACGACCGGCATCATTAACTTGAGAGCCGAAAAATAAGGTAAATAACAATATTAGCACTGCCATGTAGTAACTAAATTTTGACAATTGACTGATATATTTTGAATCCGCACGATGAATTAAAAACATAATAAAAAATGCAATGACAACGTAAAAGAAATGTTTCAAGAGGTATTGGAGGGGCGATCCTCCTTCAATTTTAACGAGTATTGGCACAAAGCTGTAGACTGTTACGAGCGAAAAAGCCATTAATAAAATAGTAATAATCCAAATCACTGGATCTCCTTTTAGGTATTTTAGGTAATCTTTCATTTGGTCTGAATCAATTGAATGAATTCCGAAAAACCACGCATATTAAATTCTGTATTGCTTGTAGAGCTTGTGAAAAGTAAAATACCTGGTTTAAACTTCATTTTTACACAGGTTTCTAATGCCCAATTCACATCGTGTCCTATCTCATCATTATCGTAACAAATTACATGAAGCTTACCATGTTCAATATTTCCCCTACTGAGAAGAGCGTGTATTTCAGGAGGATTTCCTAACCATAAAACAGAAAATGGGAAAGAAAGAATGGTGCGTTCCAAGATTTCAATAGTTGGATATTGCCAGCTAAATGCGTCCATCTCTAACACTTTTCCACGTGCAATCAAAGTACTACTTCGATCAATAAGAAAGCCATTTGGCTTTGCTTCCGAAAGTTGATTTTGAATTTTTTGAAGTTCTTCTTTATTCATTTCACAACATTCTTACCGCCTGTTTAAATTGATTGCCACGGTCCTCGTAATTTTCGAACAAGTCAAAACTTGCACAAGCCGGCGACAAGAGAACGGTTTCATCTTTTTTAGCCAACCTGTAGGCATGGGCCACTGCTTCAACTGCAGAATTTGCCTCTACGATTTTTTCTACAATTGAAGAAAACGATTCGATTATTTTTTGGTTCTCATTTCCAAGGCAAATTATTGCTTTTACCTTATCTTTCACCAAATCAATTATTTCATTGTAGTCATTGCCTTTATCAACTCCACCAACGATCCAAACTACCGGTTTTTCCATACTTTCTAACGCGAACCAAGTAGAATTGATATTGGTTGCTTTTGAGTCGTTTATGAATTCAATTCCATTGACTTTTGCAACAAATTCTAAACGGTGTTCAACGTTTACAAAATCTTCAAGACTTTCTCGGACCACATCTTTACGAATTTCTACAATTCTCGCGGCAATTCCTGCTGCCAACGAATTTTGGGTGTTGTGCTTACCCTTTAAAGCTAAATCATGAATGGACATAGTAAATTGATCTTTTATGTTTATTGTTAGTTGTTCCTTGTTCGCATACCCACCAACGGCAACCTCTTCTTTAAGAGAAAAAGATGCTGTTTTCATAGGGAGATTTCTTTGGGCAATTTCTGCATGAATAATAGGATCATCATAGTTATAGATAAACCAATCCTCATGTGTTTGATTATTTAAAATTCTAAATTTTGCATCGATATATCCTTGCATTTCGTAACCATACCTGTCTAAATGGTCGGGTGTAATATTCGTTAGAATCCCAATATCAGCTTTAAAATCAAACATATCTTCAAGTTGAAATGAGCTCAGTTCAATTACATACCATTCGTGATCTCCTTCTGCCACTTGTTTGGCAAAACTTTTTCCTATATTTCCTGCTAATCCCACATCCCAACCCGCTTTTTTCAGAATGTGGTGTGTAAGCATGGTGGTGGTCGTTTTGCCGTTACTTCCTGTGATGCATATTTTTTTTCCTTTGGTATAATAACTTCCAAATTCTATTTCCGAAATAACAGGAATTCCTCTATTACGTAGTGCTACAATGAGTGGAACAGTATTCGGTATTCCAGGCGATTTTACAATCAAATCACAGGATAAAATCCGTGTTTCATCGTGCTGACCTTCCTCCCATTCGACATTTAAATTTTGAAGATCAAGTTTGAATTCATCTTTTATTTTACCCGCATCAGAAACAAAAACATTCCATTCTTGCTTCACGGCAAGAATAGCAGCACCGAGTCCGCTTTCTCCGGCTCCTAAAATGGTAATATGCTTTCCTTTTCCTTGCATCGACTATCTTAATTTGAGCGTTACGATGGCGATTACTGCCAGAAGTACACCAACAATCCAAAATCGGGAAACTATTTTTGCTTCGTGTAAACCTTTTTTCTGAAAATGATGATGTAATGGAGCCATCAGAAAAATACGCTTCCCTGCACCAAAGCGCTTCTTTGAGTATTTGAAATACCCAACTTGAAGCATTACGGATAAATTTTCAATGAGGAAAACCCCACAAAGTACCGGAATAAGCAACTCCTTTCTGATGGCAATAGCAAATACTGCAATAACTCCTCCAATAGCCAAACTACCGGTGTCTCCCATAAAAACTTGTGCTGGAAATGAGTTATACCACAAAAATCCGATACATGCTCCTACAAAGGCCGCGATAAAAATTACCATTTCCTCTGCGAGTGGGATGTACATTACATTTAAGTAATCTGCAAACTTTGCGTGAGAGCTTACATATGCTAAAACTGCTAAAGCCAAGCCAATAATCGCAGAAGTACCTGTTGCCAAACCATCTAATCCGTCGGTCATGTTCGCTCCGTTCGAAACAGCAATTACAATAAAGATGACAATTGGAATAAAAAGCAACCAGCCATATGATTTATCCATGTCACCAATGAGCCAGTTATAATTAAACTCATTTCCTTTGATAAAAGGAATTGTGGTGGTCATGTCGTCGGTTTTGATCCACTTATAGTTCTCACCTTCATTTTGAACATGAAGATGTGTGACAAACTCTTCGTCGTTTTGTAATTTGTAGTCTAAACTAACTCTTTTATGAACCGTTACATCATCAGAAAAATACAGTATACAACCTACTATCAAACCGACTCCAATTTGTCCAATTACTTTGAAGGAACCCTTAAGACCTTCTTTGTTCTTTTTAAATACTTTGATATAGTCATCTAAAAAGCCAATCATACCCAACCAAATTGTGGCGATTATCATGGTGATGACGTAAATGTTATGCAGTTTAGCAAAGAGAATCGTTGGAATTAAAATAGCACTAAGAATGATGACCCCTCCCATTGTAGGCGTTCCTGACTTCTCTATTTGTCCTGCAAGTCCGAGATCTCGAACGGTTTCACCGATTTGTTGCTTGCGCAGGGATTGAATGATTTTCTTGCCAAAAACAATTGATACAATTAATGAGGTGATCAATGCCATGGCAGCTCGAAAGGAAATAAAGTCGAACAAGCCTGCTCCTGGAAAATTTAGTTTATCTAAGTAATCAAATAAGTAGTACAGCATTATTTCTTCAAATCATTGGTTAATTCTTGTGTTATCTTGAAATCATCAAAATCGTATTTAACTCCCATGATTTCTTGGTATTTTTCATGTCCTTTGCCAGCGATTAAAATGATATCACCCGGTTGTGCGAGTAGAATCGCCGTTTTAATAGCCTGTTTTCTATCTAGAACTGAAATAGATTTAGTTTGCAGATCTGAAGTTAACCCTGATTCCATTTCCTGTAAAATTCGAGCCGGGTCCTCCGTTCGAGGGTTGTCAGAAGTTATTATAACTTGTTGACTCATTTTAGCGGCTATTTCAGCCATCAACGGACGTTTCGTTTTGTCACGATCTCCACCACATCCTACAAGTGTGATGACTTTTTCTGTCCTCTTCTTAATTCCGTTAATGGTTTGGAGTACATTTTCTAATGCGTTCGGCGTGTGTGCATAATCCACAATTACTGTCAATCCGCCTTGGCTTCTGTAATATTGAAATCTACCATCTACTGAATTTAAA
>VGMK01000001.1 GCA_016866375.1 Bacteroidota bacterium | reverse complement strand
GAAAAGAGATTTTGTCTAATTTTTGTAGGTTAATGTAACAATTGTAGCAAACTTGTTGCAAGAAAAAATAAAAAACCCCTAAATCTTTGATAATCAATAATTTCAGGGGTTAGTTTTGTTGGCGGAAGATCTGAAATATCGAACATGTTGAGGGAAGATATTGAGCGAATTTCAAATACAACTTTGAAGTTTTAAAATCGGTGGCTCTCAAACATGGTGTTTATAAAGGAAGGGTTCACGGTTCAAAAGAGGATCTCATAACTTTTCTTTCTAAACCCAAATTTGCAAAAACGATTGAATACTTAAAGAAGGGATATAAAGCTTCTTCAATTTCGCTCCATCACTTCTTTCAGACAGGCTTTCACTTTTTTGGGGTAACGGATACTGTAAATTTGCCTGTCTTTGAATCCTATAGCCATGCGTATTACTGTTTCGTTGAAGGGAAGGTTGGGGGCTTCGCCAAAATTGGACCTTTCGTAGTTGTCGTCGTCGAATGGGTATTCTGGAATAAAGCGCATTTCAAGTACGGGCTCACCCATGCGAAGGTCGGTTGAAAATCCTTGGTTTTGGTATGAAAAATGGGCATGTACGAGTCTTTTTTCATCGTGCAACAACTTGTACAAAATACTTATGGTTTTTTGTTTATTGAATTTCCCGAAAAATACGCCATCGTCGTGAAGAAGTTGTTCTAGTTTATATAAAACACCTGATGAAAATGCATGAAAAAATTCCATCAATAATAAAGAGTTTTCTTGTTGTTCTTTTTCAGAAATTCGCGAAATAGTTACTTTTTCCATGTGTTTAAGAATTTAGTTTATATTAGAGATAACGATTAATATCATAAGGTCGAAAAGCTGGTTTAAATGAAACAGTTACCACACCTTCAACTGCCTGTTGCAGACACACTCGCTCCTCTTGAACCTTGCACAGGGTAAGGTATTCCAAGGGGATATTTGTAGCAGTGTAGACATATAGCTTATGTGTTGGACGGATGGACGGCCAAGTTTCTTCCGTCATAATTTCATCGTGAAACCAATCGGCCCCCAAGGCGAAGGTGTCAATACGCCAGTAATCATAAGCTTCCAATACTTGGATATACTGCTCCATAGGCATGAGAATACAGTCCAAGTTCATTGGATACCATTCAATAGAGGGTTCAATGTCATTATGTGCAAATACAGCTCCCTTGACATTAAAAGGATGATTTGCATTTCCTCTGAGCCCATTTTTTAAAATAGACAAACGATTTTTTGGGTGGCTGACATGATAAACATACCGTTCCACCGAAGTGATTTTTTCCATAAATGTGTGTGATGAATTTAAGTATATAAAAATATTTTCAGATAAGCAAATAAAAGGTTGAATTATTTACTTTCTTTAAGAATTGAAGTTTAAGAGGATTCATTTTTATATATTTATAGCGCAAAATTGCTGTCATGGAAAAAGAAACGCTAAAAGTCAATAAATCTATCATACGCATCACAGGAATTTTTGAATCTGATGGAATTGGAGCGACTGAGCGAAAATTAAAAGATGCTGGATATAAAGATGAAATCATTGATAATCAGCAGTTTCATAAGAATTATTGGTACCCTGAATTTAGAGATATTTTTTTTCGAAAAGAGAACAAAGAGACCGCGGCCCGAATTTTAGTGAATGACTGTAATGAAATAGTTACTTTCTTACGCAGAAATCAAGAAAAAGAGATTGTAAAAAAAACACAGGCCACCATCAACAGTAAAGAAGTTTATCTTTTTCCAAATGGCTTGCATTTTTTCAGTATTTCCTTTGATACAACTGAATTGAGTTTAGTGGATATTTCTGATCTTACATTCTTCACTCGAGATTTCAATGCTGAACTTGAAGATTATAAGGAAAAGGAATGGGTTAAGTGGGTTGAAAATGAAGTAATAAACGGAATTAAAATTTATTCAAATTGGAATGAAAAAAGCATTCCTGTAGATGAGTATTCTGGATCTAAATTCAAATTATATACTGTAGTGGATTTGGAGCCAAATGAATTAATAAGTCAACAAGTAATAGATGAGTTACTCTACGACATCGGATCAGTGGCTCAAATAGGTTCGGCAAATGGAAATAAATATTTTTCACCAAGTGATAGCTATTTTAACTTATTATTGGAAGGTAAAATTTCAGCCTTTAATAATTATTCAATGTTACCATTATTTGATACCTTCACAACTGTTGGACAAAGCTTACTTAATAATGAATTCGACTTGTTGAGGTTTAATCAAACCTATTTTAGAATTTATTTGTTCAATTTATTTATCAAGTATAATCTTTACCGATACAACAGTGCCATGAGCTTAGATTCTGTAAAGACCCGAAATGAATTTGAACGTTTTTTAAATAACTACAACATAAGTACTATTTCCTATAATTTTCTGCCGAATTTAATTTTCGAAAAGCACCGTAAATCCATGCTTGTAGAGGAAGAATTAGTGAAATTTGAAGAACGAATCAATAGAATATCCCAAAGTATTCAGGAGGATCAACAAAATAGAATGAATACACTTTTAGGTATTGTAGGTTTGTTTACTTCTATTGGTAGTGTTGAACCGGCCATAGAACTTCTTGAGAGCGCACGTGAATCCTTTGAATTCGAAATGGCACCGTTCTACACTTTGGTAGTTCTTCTGGTTATCATTGTTTCAATTCCGGTATTATCTTACTTATTTCCGGAGAAGAAAAAGCAACTTATGCGTAAACTAAAGCGAAAATGACATTTGAAATTGGATATGAAAATGCACTTTATTTATGCAAGCACTTTACATTTATAGAGGAATCTGAAAGGGAGAGGTTAGAGAATTTTTCCGCTTCGCGTGTTATCTCACAACGTTTGATGGAATTAGGCTCAAAGTTTCTTCCTGGTTTTAGCAAGGGACCTTTTTCCTTAATTTCCCATCTAAATACACTCACTCCTCAAGAAATTATTCCGCAACGTGAAAACCGCATAGCTTATCATTTTACATTTTCTGAACCTGTAGGCACAGATGCGGTTATTAGGATAGATTTACTTTCAGAAGATCAACAAAAACAAATTGTCAAAAGAGAAAGAGGAGGAATACTAGTTTGGACATTTTCTAGCGATTCAAATATTTACACGCGAAATGTGATCTTGATTGCAGAGGATCAGAAGGTTATCACCTGTTTTCCGGGATGCTTGGCGCCACCATTGCCTTCCCACACTCTTTCCGAGGAAGAATTTACCAAATCAACCAAATTTTGGAATGAACACGCATTTATCTACTATGAAAAGTACGATTAGTCTCATCTTTAGTTTGTTTTTCATTGCTCCTTTGAGTGCACAAGTTCTTTCCGTAGACAGGGAAAATGGTCAAGATTCTATTCAGAAAAAAGTTGCCTTTACTTGGACTTCAGGGGTGGCATTGGACAAACAAAAGAATAATATTCTGGAGATTGAAAGCGCAGAAGAATTGGATGTGTTTTTTAAAAACAATCAAGTGCTTATTTTACTCGGAAATACCGCTTTACAGACCAATGGGTCGTCATTTTTGGAAAATAACGGATACTTCATGTTACGCCTTCGCGATAACGATAAAAAACGGGTTTCACCGGATTACTATGCACAATTGCAATGGAACGGGATTTTAGGCATGCAGAACAGAACCTTGGCTGGTGTCAATGCGCGTTTTAAGTTTTGGGAAAATAAGGAAAGTGATTTGTATTTGGCCTCTGGGGCATTTTTTGAGCACGAATTGTGGAACCCAGCACTTTCTTCCTTTGACTTTGATAGCTCTGTCACTAGCGTATCACGCAATTTGATTCGATGGAACAATGCCGTGAAAATGGCGTTAAAAATCACCGATAATATTGATTTTGCTACAAGTAATTTCATTCAATTTCCACTAAATGACAGCTTCAGTCATTTTCTTGATCCACGCTGGGCCATGAATGCCAGTATATTTTTTAAAATAAACAAACACTTGTCTATTAACTGTAATTACGAGCACAACTTAGATTTCTACAGAGCCTTACCTGTGGACACTTATTATTACAGCTTGAACTTTCAGTTGCAGGTAAGTTGGTGATGAATGTTTTAAAAGTTTAAATCAGACCTAATGACCTTAAATGCGAATCTAAATCTTCAATATCTTGAAAGTGTATTTTTCTAGGAGTACTTCCTTCAAAAGGGCCAATAATATTCGCCTCTTCTAATTGGTCAACGACTCGACCTGCTCTATTGTATCCGAGACTTAATTTCCGTTGAAGCATACTGGCTGAAGCTTCTTGATTAATAACAACAATTCTGGCTATATCTACGAACATAGGGTCGAGTGAGCTTGTATCTAAAAAGTCAGTGTTTACCTCTTCTAAATTGATTACTTCAATATATTTTGAGATGTCAAAGAGACATTCTTCACTTAAAAGAAATTTATCAAATTGATTTTTTAATTCGTTAAAATGAGATTTTTTTATAATCAACGATAGTTCTTTTCCTAATGATAAAGAGGGGTTTGATGATAAAATATCTTGTTGAGGTATTTCATATGAACCATAGAATTCAGCTGTAAAAATTAACATGCCGTCTGAGAATTCAATCGTTTGAAAACTGGACAAGTTAATATATTGATCAAATTTTTTAATAATTTTCATGGTGTAAAATTAGTTTAATTATACTATCTCCGCCTTCTCAATCACTGTTTTCTTAAAATCATCAGACACCTTGAAATCCTTAAATGCTTCATCAACTGCTGCTGGGGAAAGTCCTTGAAGGGGCTGTAGCATGTCGATGTGAACACATTCTTTCATCTTGGGAAATTGATAAAAGGATTCTTTTCCATCGTCATCGCAACGATAGGTAAAAACCCAGCGGATGTTTGATGCGCTTCGCCAATCTTCTTCCGGTTCTTCTTTTTCGTTGTAGGAATAAAACCAATCCGATATTTTGAGTTGTGAATAGGCAACTTGGGCTTCGTCGAGGCCGTCAATGATGATGACTAAATTTCCTGTGGTGTTGTTTTTTTGGATATTCAAGTGTTCACTCAACAAGGACTGAAACAAATGGATTACATCGATAAGTTTTGATGGCAAACGATTCAATTTACGGTCAATGGTTTCATCTGAGCGATCCCAGTAAGCTGTTCTTGTGCCCTGCAAAATAAAATGGTACAATGCAGCATGAAGACTGTTTTGCATTCCGGCACCACAAAAATGATAGAGCACTTGCGTTTTATTCTCTTTTAATTGTTGAATCACGTCGGCAATTAACGCTCCTTTGCCCATTCCTGCTGGAGACTTTACACAGAGTATGTTCTGATTGTCATTATGCGCACAGAAATCTAGAATGGCATTTTTCTCTCGATCACGACCAACAAAACAAGATTGGTAATAGGCAATGCGTTCGCTGTGATCGAATACTTGTCCGGCGCCACCTTGTAAGGAAGAGCGCATCGGTTCAAAAACTTGTTCTAATATCTGAGCCTCTTGCGCTTCCTCATTTCCTGCGATTAAGTTGAGAATGGCAACTTTTTCTTTTGACTTATGCAAACCCTGAAAAATGTAGGGATGATCTTTTTCCATTCCAACTTGAACATAAGGATACATACATATGGATTTATTATTTTCTACCCAATGGTATTTTCCCTCGATTAGTTCTAAATTCCCATTTTCAAAAAGCGAAATGAGGTTTGTAAGTTCCTCAAACATTGTTACTCCGTTGCTTAACTGCGGCAGACTATTTTGAGTCAACTGAATAGTTTGATGTACGAACTTATTTCTAAATGTCACAAACCGATCTAAGAGCGACTGACCGCCTTTTGCTTGAAGCGTTGGACTTTTCCAAGCATCATCCACAGCACTGATATTCCAAACATTCTTCCAACTGGTATCGGAGGGCAAGGTTTCGCGGAGGTTATCCAACACTTGTTTTGTAAAAAGAGCATCTCCGTATTCATCCAAAAGTTCAAATTTTCGGCACATTTGTATGACCGCTCCCATGCGTAAGATCAAGGTGCTCATTCCAAAAGCAGCCATGAAGAAATTATTCAAGCCAGCGTTATCGTTCTCAATGAGGTCTGCTAACACGTCAATATCTGAAGAAACCTTTTTCTCTAGCTTTATTTCTTCGTAGCGTTTATGGTAGTGTTGGATTGGGTTCATAATTATTTATCGAAAAAACACCGCCGTTTCTTAATGTTCATCGAACAAATGTTTTATTTTCTCTATAAATACTTGCTCTTCATCACTTATCGAATCCTTGATTCCTACAAATGCTAAATAATCTTCCTTTGAAGATTTCGCAATAAAAACTGCGTATTGCAATAGAAATTCTTTGGTCAAACTTGCGGTTTTGGGTCCTTCCTCGTGCTCAATTAATTTCAAAACTGTTGGGATTACGTCATCCGGAATTTGATCTTCAAATACCGGAAATTCTTCATTGACAAAGGAAACGAGAAACTCATCTTCATAAAAAGCATTATTCGTTTTCAGTATTTCTGAACGTTTATCAACTGCTCTTAACTCCTGAAAATTCTGAAAGCTATCTCTCCAAAAATTAACCGAGGAAAGTATTACTCCGTGCTCAATAAACTGCCTTAATCCAGCAAGTAGAATATAGTTTTCACCAAATTTTAGTTTTAAATCCATTTTTTAAATTATTATTATTTCGACAACACTCTATGCTGATATTCCAGTTTCACATCACGTCGACCTAAAGTTAAGAAAATTCGTGAACTTTCTTCGATGGTTTTTGGGAATCCATACAACTCATCCACCTCATCCTCTTTAAATTTTTCTTTATCAAGCCTGTAGAAGGGACTCAAAATACTGAAAGCCTCGTGCACAAATTCAATCGGGTAAGTGTATTGATCTGCAAAGCGTCGTGCAACTAAGGATTCACCGTTTTCCAATTGTTGATGTATTGCAAACACGATATCCTTTACTTTTTGGTATTCCGCAACTTGGTCGTTTTGTTCTTTGCTCGGCCCTTTGAAGCGCAAGTAATTGTTCAACGAGTATTCGATAATTTCAATTGTAATTTGTTTCGGTTGTTCATCCACATATACTTCTTGGTTGAAAAATCTGCGAAGGTAAGGATACGGCCATGCGGTGCATAAGACGGGTATACCTGCATCAAATAGTTCATTAAAAAACAATGTCAAGTGATTGTCGTTGAATAAAGCTACGTGAATATCATGCAAAATCAATACAGGTTTCTTCGTTACAAATTTGGAGTTGTCTCTGTTTTTAAGAAATTTGATCGGTTCTTTTCGCGCATTTTCTTTCTGTGTAAGCTCAAAGAGCGCATTTCCGAGTTCCTTAGTAAAAAATGCGGTGGTAAAAGTGGCTCCACGCTCATGCAAGGCATAGTAAATAGGCAGATAAGTTTCGTTGGATACCGACTGAACCATTGAACGATAAGCTTCTTTTCCACCTTTGGAACCCGGACTGTACCAACACACCAATGCCCCTTTGCCTTTTTCGAGCAATTCATAGGTAGCTTGTTGGACATCTGCGTGTGAAGTTGTTTTCTCCGTGGCAAATGCTCGTTCTTCTAATCGGAAATTCTCTGAGTATTCATGTGAAACCCGCTGAGCTAATTCCCCAAAGGAAAAACATTCGGAGAAATTTGTCCACGCTTTGGAATCAATTATATTCCAATGCCCATTGAATCCATTCGAATCCACAAAATGAAACGTTCCAAATTGCTTTTCAAACAAACCAGCTTTGTTCATTTGCTCCAAAATCGCTGTCATCTTTTGCGTCTCTTCTCTATTTCTTTCAGGAGGCAAAACAAAAAAACCGTGCATCACCGCATTGCGCAAACTCGCCAAATGATGAATGGCCTCGTTCAACACTTTTTTTCCGTCCTTCTCTTGCCAGAAAAAGGGCTTCAATAATTCTGCATCTGTGCTTTCTGCTTCTTTGATCATATTTGCCGCCCAGCGATACAGCGGTCCTGCATTATAGGCATGCCCATTCGACAAAAACAACGAAATCAAAAAGTCGTTAAACACTTCTTTCTGCTTCCCTTGTTGCAAATAAACAGCAATTCCCAACGCAGCCAATTGGGACAGAATTTCTTCACCTAATTCAACGAGTTCATCCGCAGCGTATGCGTCATCTTCTTTCTGAACCGCCTCGATTCTATGCAGGAGGCGTGGTGGGAGGTTGGGTGGGGTTGTGAGGGTCATAAAATAAATTTAAACAATTCCTTTCCAAACTGCTCGGTCGATTTCATTGGTCTTCCGAAGGCAGGTAAATCAAATAAGTGAAAATCAACTTTTGTACATGCAATTTTAATGCTATCTATTTCAGCTAAAGCACTTTGATTCAGTGAAGTTCCTCTGCCGAAACTAGAAATGACCTTCTTTACTCCGTTAGAATTGATAAAATCAATAATCAACTCAGTATTAAAATAAACTTTGTTATGTGGATGAAAAATTGCTGCATCTGCGAAGCCGTTCCCTGTAATATACTCCTCATTCCTGCATTCAATTCGAGAAATAATATCTACACATCCAAATTTGAACTTAGACATTATTCTGACTTTTGAATTTAAATCACCTTTTCCAGCGAGCGGAATTTCCAGACAATTGACTTCGAGATAAGAATTAACTGCTGGCCAAAATCGATTGCTCCAACCGCCTGTTGGTCGAATTCGTCCATAATAGTAATCAGCATCAGAACCAATTTCTGGATTGAATGTACCTAGAATTAGGGTCTTGCACTCCCATGACGGAAGTGGGTTTTCATAAAATTTGTGTTTAATTGTTCGCATATTATTTAATTGGAGTTTTCTAAAGTACTGTAAATAAAGGGGAAAAATGATTTCATCTTTTCAGTATTATTTTCTTCCTCAATTAGTTTCAAGGAAAATAATTTAAGTATATCTGGTCTATCAATTATAAATATTTGATTTTCCAGATATAAACTTTGATTAATAAGCGAATTTGGAACGTAAGGCAATTCATTACCAACGTTTAAATCAAATGATACTGAACCGTAACCATCTTTTAACCAACCTAGAATAACATATTGTCGATGTTCATTTCTAATGAAAGCAAGTTCTTCACTTTTAAATGACAGTGAATGATTATTAAAGAACGCCCAATTCGCAAATGACTTCATTAGTGTCACTTTTTGAATCAGTGGTGTTTTCATCATATCCAAGATTTTGTAAGCCTCAATAGATAGACTCTTTTTGTTCATTTCGTCGATTAAAAAAAATAAATTTTCATCAAACTGCCACTTCTCATAGTGCCCAAGATTGTTAACAAAACAAGTAACAAGCTCATCTATAAGTTCACTATATTTTTGTTTGCAAAAGGTGCAAAAGGCCACGAACTCTTCTAAAATGTCAATATTATAATTTAAAATATCTGTTTCAATATTCGATTCGAATAATTCTTTAAAATAAAGATACTTTAAATTTAAACAGACTTTTTTTTGTTCGGGATTTAGTACTGCTTGTAAACAATGAAATTTGAATTCAAATGATGAATCAAATCTGCTACAAAAAGAAATGTCTAATTTTTCTAGATAATCTTTTTGATTTCTTATTTCAATTATTGCTCTGCAAGAATCCAATATTTTCGGGGATTGACTAATTGAGGAAATTTCAGATAAAACCTCAGACTTAGTATATGCCAGTCTATTTAAGGTAACGTTATTTGATAAATCGAAAATGTAATCAATAACATCTAAATCTAGAATTAAAATTTCCCAAAACTTATCTACCAAAATATCCTTTACATTTTGAGATTTGAAGGATTGAAAACATTTTACTAATGCGTATACATTCGTTAAATTAAACGCTCCTTTATTTGAAATAAAATAATGAAATACCTCCGCCTCGTCATTGAAATTTTCTACAGACTCCAATAATTCTAATGTCTTTAAGTAGTTATCGATGAACTTTTCTGGCTTTTCGAATTCAATATTGATAGAATAAAAGTCACTATTTCTTTGAATTATTACTGACTTTATTACATCAATAATGCTTCTATAATCAATTAAATTATTTTTGGAATCTGACAAGAATCCCCTCGATTCCCAGTCATTACAACTTTGAATTATAAATTCTGAAGAAAACCCAAAACATTCTATTTTCGTACAAATTGAAAAAATTAGACTTGACGGTTCTCCGATATTTCGAAGTATATCTTCTTCTAAATCGAACAGCTCACCAGCATTTTTAGACAATAAATCTTCAAGAATAAGAACAACGTTTTTAATACTATTTTCATCCTCAATTGAAAATAGTACAAATAATAAATGATAAATCTTTATTTCTATTAATTCTAACTCATCTGCATGAAGCTCAGAAACTAAATCAATTGCATGGTTATTATTCCCATCAATCAAGAGTTTTTCTAATTTTTCAATAATATCATACTCTTCTTTATGAATTTCACAAGCTATATCTGAAATATTAAATATTTTATATGAATTAAAAATGATCCCTAGTTCACTCAAAAGATGAAGGTTTTCTTTTGACCACTTATAAGAATTGGAAAGCTCTTGTTGCCTTTTGAGAATCTTCTTTGATGATTGGAAATCATAAAACAGGTTAAAAAAATCTTTGGCAATTTTTGAGTCTTTTGTTGATTTACTTTCAATTGAATAATGATATCCCAAAAACTCCAACCCATACCACTCAAATTCATCTGCTTTTTGTTCCTTTATGGCCTTTTCTAATCTTCCAATGAGTTTTTCGTGAAGCGCATGAACCTCCCCCTCACTCAACTTCTGCAACAAATACACTTTTAAGCGCTCGTGGTACAACTGGTACTTGCCACTTTCTGGGCTATTGAACCAGGCGCTGTAGGTGGAAATGAATTCTTGGATGTTATCTTCTGTTTCTCCCAATATTTCCGCAACAAATGCAGCGCTCACTTCTTTCTTCAATAATGCCCAAATGGCAAAGCGTTTTAACAGTTTTTGGCGTTCTACTACTGAAGTGCGCTCATCGAAGGCCTCTTCGTACATGCCAATGAGGCCATCTGGTAATTCGGCGGCATTCTCCGGATGGATGCTTCCTTTGATAAGGCCATCGTATATGTAACGGAGGTAGGTAGGTTCGAGGTGGGGCATGGTTAGTTGGCAATTAATTTTTCATACTCATTATCCAATTCAATTACCCAATCCAAGCCATAATGTTTGAGAGTTTCAATTTTAATTTCTTCCTTCAAATTTTCTCTTTTGGAGACGATATTCAGAAGTAAGCGCTCCAATAATAAATCGTTGTTGTCTTTTAACACAACATAGGATAACTCTTCATTTTTTTCAAATAATTTCTGACTTAAGCGTTTTTTGGCCCATAAATACATTCCTCGGTATTCATTTGCATTTTCTCTAAAAAAGGAAATGGTGTTGTAATTAAGGCCTTTCAGTTCAATAATCGACTCAAAAATATATTCACTCAAATTATTTCTTACCTGTTCTATTTGGATTCTTTTTACACAATCGTAAAAATCCGAGAAATAGGATTTTGAATAAACTCGGTCAATTTTTGAGTTTTCAATAACCCACATTTCATTGTAATCATTCTCTTCAATCATAGCATCAAGATCTTCAAGAATTCTTTCTATGATTTCTTCTTCTGGAAAATCAATTTGATGCTGATTAAACAAATTAATTAATGCAATACCTTGTTTGAAAGAATAATTATAGAAATTGAAGTCGAAATATAGGTTAAGAATACTCTCTTGATAATTTACCAAGGTGCTTTTGGAATATCCATTGAAATCATTACTCTTAAAAAAATTGATTGTTATATCAAATATTTTATCTTCAAACTCCTCAGAATGGTGTTCCATATTTGCTAATGAGTCAAACAATTTTGACGTGTATAGCATTATCTTTTCTTCATCTGTGTCCAAAATAAATTCCACAAATAACGATGAAAAAAGATCTAGAATATCTTTGTTCTCATTACCATCAAAAAAGAGTGATAAATCTAAAAAAGCAAGGAGTATTTCAACCTCTAATTCTTCGCTAAAAACAACTTTATTCAACGCGTCGAATCTAGATTTTGGGTCCATTGAACCGAACGACTCAACAGTCAATAAATCCAATATTTGAGTTTGATTTGAGCTTATTTTATTATCTAATTTAATTATTTTTAAATCATTTCTATGCCAGTAACCTGAAAACTCCAATTTACCATTAGCTTGTTCTAATAAAGTCTTTTGGAAAAGCAAGCTTGCCTCTCTTTTCAAATGATGTGTTAACTCATTAATTCCTAAAATAAATTTTATACTCAAAATCAATTCTTTGAACGAATGAACTTCATTTTCAACAATTTCGATCAAATCGTTTTGTTTTAGCAATTTTGTTTTACCAATAATTTGAAGCTTTTTCTGCAGATGACTTCTAAAAGCATAATGTTTATTGTTAATCGGATTATTAGTTAATTCATCAACTAAATCTACAATTTTCGACTTCTCAACATAACTAATACCGTAATCGAATATTTTAAAAAGTTGTAGAATGGTAATTGCTTCTTCCTTATGCTTTGGATCAATAAACTTTAAATCTTCGTACCTAATGTCCAAACCATAATATTCTGTATTCTGATCAGATGAAAGAATAGCGATTTTTTTAAAATCTAAACCAAATTGCACAAAATAGCAGTGTAAGCGAAATAATATATTTACATCAATAAACTGTGCCAAATAATAACCTCTATCCCAAATGAAATATTCTTCGAAAGTTTCTAAAAGTTGATTTGCAATTTCTTTTTTCAGTATAAAACTTTTGTTTTCCAATTCAAAAATTTCAAAAAAAGTTAAATGATACAAATAAGCGGTTGCTATCCTTTGCTCAAGTTCTTTTTCATATAATGATTTAAATAATGAAAATAATAATTCAAATTTATCTCGCTTAAGTAAAGAAATTATAAGATCAATATTCTTTTTCTTAAATTGTATTTTTGTTTTCTCAAATACTATTTGATGACAAATCGAATCTTGTTTGAGGGAAAAGTATTCCACTCCTAAAACCATCATTTTTTCTTCCCAGTCATAATAACCAGATAGTTCAAATTGTCGTTTTTTAAAATTATCATCAAGACAAAATTGAGCCAAAAGTGCACTTTCCCCCGTTAGATATCCATTTAAAAATAAGTGAAATGATAGATTTTCAAAACAGTAAAGAACCGATTCATTTTCCTGCGCATCATTTACTTTATGCAGAAGAAATTCAACAATTTTAGAATTTAATTCAGCAACCTCCCCCTCACTCATCTTCTGCAACAAATACACCTTCAAGCGCTCGTGATACAACTGGTATTTGCCACTTTCTGGGCTGTTGAACCAGGCGCTGTAGGAGGAAATGAATTCTTGGATGTCGTCTTCAGTTTGGCCTAAAACTTCGGATACAAATGCTGCACTCACTTCTTTCTTTAAAAGTGCCCAAATGGCAAAGCGTTGCAACAGTTTTTGGCGTTCCACCACGGAAGTGCGCTCATCGAAGGCTTCTTCGTACATGCCAATGAGGCCGTCTGGTAATTCTGCGGCATTCTCCGGATGGATGCTTCCTTTTACAAGGCCATCGTAGATGTAGCGGAGGTATGTGGGTTCGAGGTGGGGCATTAGTTTGGTAATTGGTTTTTGATGTCTATCGCCCATTGGATATTCAGTGTGCGGTTAAAGCGTTCTAACTTTACTGCCGAAGCATCTTGGAAAAACAATTGATGCAACGCATGTTTTTGTAAAAGTGTTTCTAATGAATCTAAGTTATTTAAATAAAATCTATTTACCGAAAGAAATAGATTTTCTGAACATTCGTATGCACGTATTGAATCCGAAAAACCTTTTAAGTAGTGATTCTTTGCCTCGAAATTTTGAAATTGATTTACCATTTCCAAAGACCTCTGCCAACTGTTTTCGTTAATAAAATTGTTTGCAATATTCTGCCAACAAAGATGTCTAATATTTGATAACGGAATCTCCAAGCCTGTAGTTTCTGCAAGCGTCCAATTGCCCTGTTTAGCAAGTTCGGCAGTGATGAATTTTAGCGCGCTACTCTTTGCCCTATCAGAACTTATCCCTGTTGCGCAGGCAAGGGCTTCTTCTAACTTGCCTTGTTTAGCCAATTCGGCACTGATGTCTTTCAGCGCCATACTCTTATCTGACTCATCACTTATCCTTATCGCGCAGGCAAGGGCTTCATCTATCTTACCTTGTTTAGCCAGTTCGGCACTGATGTCCTTTAGCGCGCTACTCTTCCAATAATCATTACTTATCCCTGCTGCGCAGGCAAGGGCTTCATCTATCTTGCCTTGTTTAGCTAGTTCGGCACTGATGTCCTTTAGCGCGTCACTCTTGTCCCAATCAGAACTTATCCCTGTTGCGCAGGCAAGGGCTTTCTGCATCGCAGATGCCGCTTCTTCTATCTTACCTTGTTTAGCTAGTTCGGCAGTGATGAATTTTAGCGCGCTACTCTTTGCCCTATCAGAACTTATCCCTGTTGCGCAGGCAAGGGCTTCTTCTATCTTGCCTTGTTTAGCCAATTCGGCACTGATGTCCTTCAGCGCGCTACTCTTCAGATTATCACCACTTATCCCTGTTGCGCAGGCAAGGGCTTCTTCTAATTTGCCTTGTTTAGCCAGTTCGGCACTGATGTCGTTCAGCGCCACACTCTTTGCCCTATCAGAACTTATCCCTGTTGCGCAGGCAAGGGCTTTCTGCATCGCAGATGCCGCTTCTTCTATCTTGCCTTGTTTAGCCAGTTCGGTGGAGATGGCCGCCAGCGCGCTACACTTTGCCCTATCAGAACTTATCCCTGTTGCGCAGGCAAGGGCTTCTTCTATCTTGCCTTGTTTAGCCAGTTCGGTACTGATGTCCTTTAGCGCGTCACTCTTTGCCCAATCAGAACTTATCCCTGTTGCGCAGGCAAGGGCTTCATCTAACTTGCCTTGTATAGCCAGTTCGGCACTGATGTCATTCAGCGCCATACTCTTATCTGACTCATCACTTATCCCTATCGCGCAGGCAAGGGCTTCATCTATCTTACCTTGTTTAGCCAGTTCGGCACTGATGTCCTTTAGCGCGTTACTCTTTTCCATATCAGAACTTATCCCTGTTGCGCAGGCAAGGGCTTTCTGCATCGCAGATGCCACTTCTTCTATCTTGCCTTGTTTAGCCAGTTCGGCACTGATGTCCTTTAGCGCGCTACTCTTATCTGACTCATCACTTATCCCTGTTGCGCAGGCAAGGGCTTCATCTATCTTGCCTTGTTTAGCCAGTTCGGCACTGATGTCCTTTAGCGCGTTACTCTTTTCCATATCAGAACTTATCCCTGTTGCGCAGGCAAGGGCTTTCTGCATCGCAGATGCCGCTTCTTCTATCTTGCCTTGTTTAGCCAGTTCGGCACTGATATCCTTTAGCGCGCTACTCTTATCTGACTCATCACTTATCCCTGTTGCGCAGGCAAGGGCTTCATCTATCTTGCCTTGTTTAGCCAGTTCGGCACTGATGTCCTTTAGCGCTCTAACCTTGTTAATCAAACCTCTATTGTTAATATCAATGCCGCGGGCGCATTCAAGAGCTTCCTGCATCATAAATGCTGCTTCTTCAGTCTTCCCCTGTTTAGCCAGTTCGGCACTGATGTCCTTTAGCGCCATACTCTTTGCCCAATCAGAACTTATCCCTGTTGCGCAGGCAAGGGCTTCATCTATCTTGCCTTGTTTAGCCAGTTCGGCACTGATGTCCTTTAGCGCCATACTCTTAAGTATATTATCACTAATGGCTCGGGCACATTCAAGCGCCTCCTGTATCACAGATGCAGCTTCTTTGGTCTTACCCTGTTTAGCCAGTTCGGCACTGATGTCCTGTAGCTCGCTACTCTTTGCCCAATCAGCACTTATCCCTGTTGCGCAGGCAAGGGCTTTCTGCATCGCAGATGCCGCTTCTTCTATCTTGCCTTGTTTAGCCAGTTCGGTGGAGATGGCCGCCAGCGCGCTACTCTTTGCCCTATCAGAACTTATCCCTGTTGCGCAGGCAAGGGCTTCTTCTATCTTGCCTTGTTTAGCCAGTTCGGCACTTATGTCCTTTAGCGCGCTACTCTTATCTGACTCTTCACTTATCCCTGTTGCGCAGGCAAGGGCTTCTTCTATATTACCTTGTTTAGCCAGTTCGGCACTGATGAATTTTAGCGCGCTACTCTTCCTATTATCATCACTTATCCCTGTTGCACAGGCAATTAAAATCTCGAATTGTGAATCGTTATATGGCCCTTTTACAGAAAGCCAGTCTGTATTCCAAGCATCGGTTCTTTTGAACGGAATTAAATAATCGAGTCGTAATGCATGCCATTCGCATGCCAATAAAAACATGGTATTACTCGGAAAGAAATCATTCCATTTTAAAATAGAATAATCTACCGGCAATTGCTCATCTAAATGCTTCAGTAATTTGTCAATTCCAACTTTTCGGTTTGGTTTATCCTTACTACCAAGTAAAGTAAGCTCCATTAAGCATAGCATATATAAAATAAACTTCCGTTGCAAGCCCTCCTTGTCACTTCCTCCAAATTGCTCAATACGTTTGAGTGCAGCGTCAAATTCTCCCTCGGCTACTAATGCCACTATTTGAGGCGCTGCATTCTGTTCCTGATGGTGCAAATCAACCATCTGCAAGCCACATTCAATGACCTCGTCGTCATTGTATTTAGAAGCCCAGGCCATCACTTCTTGTAAGCTGTTTTTTGTCCAGGAATACCCTTTGCTGATTTTCAATTGGCGTTGCCAATGTGTTTGGGAATAAGCAAGTTTGATCAGTTTCTTACCATCACCATTGAGCATAGCGGCAATTGCCAAATGTGAAGTTAAAAACTCCAACCCATACCACTCAAATTCATCCGCTTTTTGCTCTTCAATGGCTCTTTCTATACGAGTAATCAGTTTCTCATGCAGTGAATGAACTTCCCCCTCACTCAACTTCTGCAACAAATACACTTTCAATCGCTCGTGGTACAATTGATATTTGCCGCTCTCTGGGCTGTTGAACCAGGCACTGTAGGTGGAAATGAATTCTTGGATGTCGTCTTCGGTTTCTCCTAAAACTTCGGATACAAAAGCTGCACTTACCTCTTTCTTCAACAAAGCCCAAATTGCAAAGTGTTGCAACAGTTTTTGGCGTTCCACCACCGAAGTCCGCTCGTCGAAGGCTTCTTCATACATACCAATCAAACCATCAGGTAATTCAGCAGCATTCTCCGGGTGGATACTTCCTTTGATAAGGCCATCGTAGATGTAGCGGAGGTATGTGGGTTCGAGGTGGGGCATGGTATTGCTTATTTTGGAAATATATAAAAAATACCCATACGTATGTAAATAAATTCAACAAGATAAAATGAATCTCAAGCAGACGTGTTACTTTTTCGAAAATCCAGCGTTTAGAGCTTTCGTTAAACTAATTCTCTCTTGTCATGAAATGTTACCAGTATCCTTATGCGCTAAATAGTGCAGAACTTTTATTGCTAAAAATTGATTACCCGTACAACGAAGAAGAGCTTGAGAAAAAACTCGATGGCTTAACCAAACGAGACGGTGTATTTCTAAATGTGATCAATCAAAGTGTTCCCATCTTACATTGGTTCCATGAGAAAGGGTATACGGAAATTGACCTAATCGATCAAGAAATTTTCAATGAGTTAAAAAAAATATTGGAAAAACAAGCTATTGAATACAAGGTTACGGATTTAACACATGTGTTGATTAATGATTCGAGTCAATTGAATCCCACGTTTAAACAGGAGGTGCTGTGCTACATTGACCGCATTATGGATCTTGATGTCATCTTAGATCGAATATTGGAAAAAGGAAGTAAAAACCTACACCCCTTCGAACTTTTTTATTTAGAGCGTTTGGCAAATGGCACTGTAACCTTTTAAATTTTTTAGACATGAATATCAAAGAACAATTATTAGCAATCGAGTTAGATTTTTCTCGTGTTGAAGTGAAAGATGCGAAAGAAGTTCAGAAAATTTTAAAAAAACTCGAACGACACTTTTTTTTACGATTAGGATTGTTGCTACTCTTTTCTTGTGCGCAGGTTGCATTGGTTCTACTCGGTATTTTTCCATTTGGATTTATTACCGTGACTTTAAGCATATTGCCCTTCTTCGAAATTTATAGAATTTGGCCTTTGGGCGCTAAAATTTATTTGTATCAATACCTGTACAATCTAATTTTTGGAGATGCCATAAAGAAAGAAGAGGAGGAGGGTAGAAAAAATAAGGTTTAAAACTTACAATTTTCATCAAGTAAGTGAGCACAGATATCTTCAAGTGTTAGAGACGAAAAGTCGGATTTGAGCATTTCTCGTTTTTGTTTTGCCATATGCTTAAGATGCATACCTTCATAGAAACGTCGAATTTCTGTTTCCGTTTGTAAAATTAAACCGGGTACGCGATCAGTTTGATGGTCGTCGTTCTTTGCCACCATGGTAAAATACGAACTATTTGTATGAAAAACTTCGCCAGTTTTAGGCTGTAAGGCCTCCACACGAATACCGACAATCATAGAGGACTTACCCACATAATTGATGCTCGCTTTCAAAGATACCAGTTGACCAACTTCAACAGGATGCATGAATTCCACACCTTCCACAGCGACGGTAACACAGTAGCCTCCGTAGTGTTTGGAAGCGGTAACGTAAGCTACTTTATCCATAAGTGAAAGTAAAATACCGCCATGTATTTTACCACCGAAATTAGCATAACTGGGAATCATCAATTCAGTTAGTACTGTTTGCGACTCTGAAATTGTTTTGAAAACAGGATTCATCAGATAAAAGTTGGCATTTCTGGATAAGGGATAAATGTTTGAATAAACCCGATGAAGGCAATATGTGCAAACAAAGCAATTACAATGGTCAAAACACTTACTAGTATGGCAACACCGATATTATTGCGCGATATTTCTTCATATTCATCCAATTGCGCGGTTAAAATTGAAAAGAGTTTGTAAGCCAAAAAAATCACCCCAGCACTGAACGCGTATGCAAGCGTCAGGAACATCCCTGCAAAACGTAAATATTCTAGTATTAACTTAGATTTACTAAGTTCTTGCGTCTGTAATATGCGCATGGTTTCGGCTAAAGGTTCATTTATACCATAAACCATGTAAGAGACCGAAAAAATGGTTCCGGCAAGAAAAATCATGAACGAAGTGTTTTGGTAAGGATTTACTTGTCCAGTTTTAGTTTTGTAATATTTCGTAACAATTACTTTAGTTAAGTAAACGGTTAAAATTCCCATAACAACAGAGGTGCTGAGTTGAGTGAGGGCAATGTAAAAATCTGTTTTCATAATTTAGTTATTAGTTAATGCAATTTTCCAATAGTTCATGTTTCCGAAATCAGGAGCAAGTACTCCTGGAACGAAATTGGTTGCTGTGGTTTCCCAAGCAAAATAACGATATCCGTTGTATTCTTTATATTTTCCTGAATAATCTCCGGCTATTCCTAATATTGCATGTCCGTATTGTTCTGAAATTAAAATAGCGACATCGTACTTAAATCTCGATAGGACATAAAACAACAAAACACTTCGTGTATCACAGTCACCTTTAAAATTCCCCATGAATTCAGCTGGAGCCTGAATACCATATTTCATTTTTTCTAAGCAATTACCACCTTTGTTGTGCCATTCCGTAATGAATCCACCGAATTGTCTATCGGCGTCATCATGCGATAAATCATGAACTAAGTAATAGGGTATGTTTTGTATGCCTGAAACCACCATGTCTGCAAATCCTTTTCTATCGAGTTGTTTCGACTTACCAATTTGATTGAAAGTGGCAATAACCTGTTCCAAGTACTCTTTGTTGTCGTAAATAAGTTGAGCATACACTCTGTTCCAATACCTCAATGCCGACGTTTCATTTACTTCACTTCTGTTTCGCTTAATTTCTGAAGATTCATAATCCTGCTTAAAAACACTAATTACAGCTTGATGATTCATTTGATAATTATCTGTCCAATTTAATGAATGCATAAGTTTCTCGCGAACTACTTTTTCACCTTGGTCGTTTTCTACGGTATCTTTTTCTCTTTTAAATTTAATGTGATCTTCCTCAACAAATTCTTTGTCTTCAGTATATTTTTTTCGTTTTGTTTTTTCGGGGATATCCTCAAGCCAACCTAAAATACCGGAATTAGCCAAAAACATAAGCATAACGATAAAAAATGAAAGTTGTCCGATTCGTCGCAGCCAAATAGCGTTGCGTGACCATAGGATGATAGCCAGCCCGAGTAAGAACCCACTTATGTTTCCATTGTCTGGACCATAGGTTCCAAAACTTAGTAAACTGAAAAATATAAAAATCCAACCGATGATGTTCCATAAAGGAAAGTTAACTCCGAAAATGCGTTGAAAAACTGGAAAACGGTCACCAAGAAAGGAAAGTAGGAATGAAATACCTAAAAGTACCAAAAACAACAAGGTTCCTCCACCAAATCCGAAGAACAACCCGAATACAAACACGAAGCAAAGAAATAATACCAAGTAACCAAGAAGTGGAGATGCTGGAGCAGTGGCTACCGGATCTACATTTATTCCTGTTGAGCTCCCTGTTTTTGTATCAAATGTAGTTGTCTGTGTTGTGGTGCCTGTTCGTGAAAATGGCCAAATAGTTCTCCTATTAACAGTTGGGATTAGTGTTTGCTTGACTTCGATTTTTCGTTCAATGATAAAATAAGCATCGGCAGTAAATCCTATCCATTCCTGGCCCTCAACTGTTAATTTATCCGTTTTCTCGATGCGCCTGAAAAGAATATCGCGAATGTCTTCTTTCAAATACGTTCCTGATTCAAGAAAGACTCTCACTGCTTTTATTTTACGTTCTGGTTTATGAAATAATCCAGTTTTCAACTCATTAAAGTCGAATGCATCAATTTCCTTAAGTTCAACGAGGTCTAACTGCGTAATTTCTATTTCAGCAAAAGAATATGGTCCCGTCTGACGTGAATCTTCCACATGGTAATACCCAATGGCCCTAGCTTTGAAATATATACGTTCCGCCGTCATTTTCTTCTCACCTTTTTAACAATGGTAATTTCAACTCTGCGGTTCATTAACCTTCCTTCTCTGAGTTTATTGCTCGCTCTTGGGTCGGATTCCCCTTTGCCAATTGCCGATAAGCGGCTGGATTCAACACCCCTTTCAATGAGATAATTCATTACAGCTTCTGCTCTTTTTTGAGATAACCGTTGATTTTTTTCTTTATTTCCCTTATCATCAGTATAACCAAAAATGATCCCTTTTAGTTCCTTGTTTTCGTTGAAATACAAACTCAATTCATCTAGTTCTTTTTTGGAGTATTCCAATATTCTATCGCTATTGGTGAAGAATTGCACATTAGGCAATAGAATCGATTTGTATTGGATTTCATAGGTATTGTCCAAAATTTTAGTAGAGTCTATTCCAAAATCTTCTTCAGAATTTTCTTCCCAATAATCCTTCTTGTTATCTTCAACTTTTGGCATGTTCCGATCCTCTTGATCGCTATTATCACAAAACTTAAATAAACTAAATAGCAAAGGCACCCAAATTAAATAGGATAAAATAGACCAACAACCGCTGTTGCGACATCCATTTGGCATTACACCCGGTATCGCCATGTTTCCGCAACCTCGATTCGCAATCCCAGTATTTGGTAAAAACCTTCCACAACCACCATTTCGGCCCAGCGAGGTCGAGTTTAAAAGTGGGTTTGCTCCGCATCCTTTTCGTTCTGAAAGTTGCGTAGGAGTTGTATACGGTGTGTGTGTAGAATAATTTTCGACAGTTTCGGAAGATAATGGAGGATCTTGATTGGTTTCCTGTTTTTCTTTTTTTACTAAACAACCTGTAATTCTTCCAGTAAGAATACCATGAGGAACACCATCTATTTCTTGAAAATCAGAAATTTTTAGAGAAGAAATGGTATAATCAAAAATATTTCTTCTTCTCGATAATTCAGGATTATGATCTCTAAATTCTACGAAGGAAAGTTCATCTCCGTGTTTGAGTGGCAAGTCGACACTTGGCAATGGCAGATTATCGTAATACGTGACATTCGTAACCAATACGTTTCCACAGATAATTAGTTGTGAGGTGTTTTGTTCGAAATGTAGAATATTTTTCGTGTATTCATGTGCCGTTGTAAAACTTGACATGAAATCTCCAGAAAAATATTGCACGGTACTACTCATGATCCCTTTCTATTTTTCCATTCGTTAAACAACGAGCTATTCTTCAATTCCGTTTCCGTTACAATTCTCTTTTCATTGAATGGAGGATCTTCATAATTAAGGATTGGAGACCAGGATTTATTAAATTCTGCCAAAAGATATGCTCTAGTGTCATCAACTGTCACTTGGTAATCTTTGCTTACTCGTTCTGAGTATAGTTTTGAACACAAGGCGAAATATGAACTTTCGGTACCACTTACGGCTTTAATATATTGTATAATTATTGAGCTGAATGCTAAAACGATAAGGATTAAAACAAAAACAAAATTGTCTTTTTCCATGAGGATATCAAATCTTGTAAATGGAAAGTCTTCACCCATGATTTTTGACTCATAATTCTTAAACTCCAATGTTAAATTATCCTGTATTTTTTTTTGCTGAATAGCAAAAGAATTGGCTTTTTCCTCGTATTTTTTTTTCAATTCTCGAAGCTGAAACAGCACAAGATTCTTCCTCTCTTTGTCTTGAATCGATTCATAATCTCCTTCCAATTCCTGTATTTCTTTCTCCCTTTTTACTAAATCATTTTTATTTTCTTGAATGGCGTTTTCATATCTTTTTTGCAAAAGCTCTTCATAACTTGTCACAATTTTCTGCCGGTGTTGTTGCATATCGTTGGATAAAGAATTGTGATGAAATAAAGCGAGAAATGGTGTTAGAGCCACGAAGCAATAAACAGCGTAGAGGGCAATACGAATTAAATTCACCCAACGTTTGAGAATTGACAACGGAGTAGCAATCTGAGTTAATGGAATTCCAATAGATATCAGAGTAAAACGCAAAACTGAACTAATCACTGTGGCAAATAAAAGACCTATTATTCCTCCCAGAACATATGAATTCGTGAGTAGAAAGAAGAAATAACTCATTCCTACTACAATACACAAGAACTGAATCAGAAACTGCCAACTCAAGAACTTAAACTTATCTCGTTCGCTCGCGCTTAATTGGGCTAAAATAGTTTCGTCAAGTCCAAATAATAAAATGGACAACCTCCCCATTTAGTGTTCGTTAAAAAACTGTTCGGGATTCTCGTCGATTTCTCCTTTTTTGGATTTATGCCATTTATCGAGTGTATGACTGGTTAGATCAGATTCTTTATCTAATTGCTCTTTTTTTGCATTGATCTCTTTTTCGGCCTCCATAAAATGTGTTATTTCAGCATGTTTTACATCATGTTTGTCTTCAACTAGTTTCTCCTCTACCACAATACCGTTAAGTGAAAGAAAGCGTTTTTTATTATTTTCCACCAAGTATTCATAAACACCTTTTTGCATCATCATTTTGAAGAAAATAGGACCGGCCTCAATCGAAAGTAAAACAAGGAAAATAATCCAAGGCACGATACCTCCGATTTCATGGGAAATATGAATTCTTTCCAACAAACCATCCAAATTGTTTGCTTTTAATTTGTTTTTTGCTTTATCCTCTTCAATGCTTTTATAGATTTTGTCAAGTTCTAAAACCGAAGCTTTTAATCGTGTTTTTTTTGCGGCAATTTCAGGTTCTTTATTCTTTTTTTGTTCGTTTAACTCTTGTTCTTGACGTGTAAGATTTTCTTTTTGAGTTCGTGCGGCGGGACCTTCACCGGCCTTTCCCGACCCTATTCTACCCGCAATTTCATCTTCAAGACGAATTCGAGCTTCTTTGATTTCCAATCGTCTTTTTTCAAACGACTCTTCAATACCAAGGATTTCTTTTTCCATTTTGGAAATCTCAGTTTTTACTCGATTTATTTCTTCGTTCTTTATTTTATCTGTGTTTTTATTTAATTCGAGTAAATACTCGTCTTGTTTTGTTTGCAATTTAGCGTCAATTTCAGATTTCAAAATTCGGGTTTCTAACGGTGATGAAATCGCAAAAGCTAAAATAACAGCAATGATAATTCGTGGAAGGGCCTGACCTAATTCCTTCCATGAAATAGTATCTTTTCCATCTCCTTTACCCGTACTTGAAACGATAAAACGGTCCATATTGAAAACAATCAACCCCCAAAGTATCGCAAAAATTGCCGAAATGGATAAATCTCTAATTGTCGCAATTTCTTCTACGACAGCGTCACCTTTTGGTCCGAAAATAGTATAAAAGGCATAACCTCCAGATACCGCTGCTAGTACGCCGGTAGCCAATACAATACCACCAATTCCGGCATACCTTACACGGTCACCGAGGGGACATTTTTCCAAAATTTGTTTATCGGCCCCCGCACACCACCAAAGGAATCGTGTTACTTTATGTTTAAAACGACCGGAATTTGGATTATTCATGTCATAATTTTTCAGGTAATCGTTAATTTCATTCATGATAAGTAAATGGATTTATGGTTAAATTAAATTTAGAAATTTGCGGAGAGTGAAATTGTCCAATCTCTCCATTAGCTTTAATAAGAATAGGGTTTTTACGAAAAGATAAAAAGTTAAAGTTAATGCCTGGAGCATTTATTTCCTTTACCTCAACTTTTGTACTCACAAGATCAATGGCTTTGGGTGAAATATGAAAAACACTCATTTTTTTAATTCGAAACCATGAAATTCTGTACAATTTGAAATCGATGATATCACTGTTTTGAAAAATTATTATGTTGTTTCTTTTTTTTGTGAACCTGAAATTTAGAATTTTCCAACGCGATGAATTAAGGTAATATATGAATAAACCACCAATAGCAGAGAAGTCCCATTCCAATTCAATGGGGTGATTTTTAATAAAATATTTAGTGTTGGTTTTAAGCACCTACTGACAAATCATGGCTTGATAAAACATTAAACCCCCTTCGTCAGCGATTACAGACACCCCACCAATAGGTTGCCAACCATTTGAAATCATTGACTTGACACATAATTCTAAGGATTGTTGTGAATATCCAACGGCTAATTCATATTTCATAGATTGACTTTTTTGACAAAAATAATAAGAAAAATATTATTCTTATCTTATACCAAAAAATTGTCGTTAATGATTGAATTATTTTTTAAATATTTTACGCTTTCTATAGGATCGATTTTATTTTGAGTATTAGGCGAACGTCATGCGCGTTATATTCATTCTCAATTGACTTCCTCGCCTGATAGCACCAATCGTAAGGTTATGTTTTTCAATCTTTGGCAGTGGTGTCTCCATCTCCATCGGGATTGTTTTGGTGGGTAGTTTAGGCTGTTGATTATTAAGAAATTAGTTTTTGACGTACCTTTGTCATTGTTGTGTAGTTACTCTTATAACGGTTAGCAACGAGTTAGTGTTAATTGAATTTAATATGATAATAGCTAAAACGTCCATCCAATTTAAGCCCATTATTTTATTTTTCGGGTTTATTATAGTTTTTATTGATTCTTTTTCACAAACAAAAAAAGAACAAATAATATCCTTAAATATGTATGCTGACAGTTTAAAACAGGTGATATTAAATCAAAATAATTCTATCTCAGAATATCTCGTTAAAATCAACGAACTAAATACTAGTATAGATAGTTTACAAAAAGAGTTAAACTCAAGTAAATTGGAAACTGCAACTAAAGATGAAGAGATTGATCAGCTTAAGATTAAATATCTCGTTAAAATCAACGAACTAAATACTAGTATAGTTAGTTTACAAAAAGAGTTAAACTCAAGTAAATTGGAAACTGCAACTAAAGATGAAGAGATTGATCAGCTAAAGATTAAAATTCTGGAACTAGGCGATAGTATTCGCCTGTTAAAACGACCGAATCCGAATAATTTTATTTTCCCATACAAATACAGACAACCAATTTACATTCCTAATGAAGGGAAATATTATTCGACAGTATATCTGGATTTCAAACAAGAAATACAAATTGTTACCGATTCGCTAATTGTTAAATTTAATGAGAAGAATAGTTATCATTTTTATTTTTTCACGCCAATTACCGAAGATTTAAATGTTCAGTGTCCCGAGGATTTCGGTTATGTAATTTTTGATAATCTTGGACGAGAAACATTCAAAAACTTTCATCCAAATGAGTTAAACGGTAATTCTTTCGGTGGATATCTAGAATTCGATCTTGGGTCAAAAATGCGCCGTTTAATGGGGTTGTTAAGTTCTGGATGCGGATCTGGTGGAAGTATTCAATATTATGATTTGGACATTTCTGATGAAAAGTTAATTCAGTCGCAAAGTATTAATGTCAGTACAGGGGGTTATGAATTCACATATTTTCTTCCACAAAAGAAAATTTATATAAATGGAATTCGAATAAACCCAGAGTCCCATTGGTCTGGTGAAACTCGTTATACTTTAGATGTATACAGTTTAATAAACGATCAGAAAATAGGATCGAAAGTAACAAAGTATATTTATCCGCATTTTGGAGATTATGGTGATGATGAGCTTATAAAGATGATTGAGAAGCGTGAGCCTGACATTTTCAAATTTTAACAATTCAATGTCAACTAACAATAACAGCGTGTAAGCAATATTGCCTAGGATTAAAAAACATGCTATTCAAACTAATAACGCTTCTGAAACTTCCCGGAATATGGGTGTTCAAGCCCTCTACAATTTTCCATTCGGCTTCAGTCAAATCAAACAACCCCTTGTTTTCATTTTGTATTCTATTTTTTGTTTATGATTATTTTGACTATATAAGAAACTGCCCAAAAAAGTGTTGCTACAAAAAGTCCAAACACATTAAATAACACATCTAACGGATCGAAATTCCCATGGATTTTCTTGTTCAAAATTTGATTGGATAATTCTTGCATTGCCTCGATTCCAATTCCAAAAATCAGTAATAAAATGAATATAATAACATGGTTAATCAATTTGTTCTTACCAAAATTCAGATAAAAAAATAGGGCTGTTAGAAGGTAAAATAGAAAATGTAGTTCACGGTCATGATGTCTAAAAACAGCAGGCAACTTAAGCATAAAACCAATAATTGAGATTGAAATGAGAATTATTATTAAACCAAATTCTGTTTTAGTTAATTTCATGTGAGATTCTGTTGTTTCTTAATTGACTACAAAAGTTATAAAAAAATTCTGTCAAACGGCTTTTAACGGCTTTTAACATGTTTCAACGCTTTATAACGGGGTTTCACGTTTCATCCGATTTCTATTATACACCTTTTTTGACAGTATATTTTTCGTTCGAAAACGGCCGTCAAAATTTCCTTGATATTATTATGTAATTTTAAAAAGAAATTGATTTTAAATATGGAAAACCCAAAAAATAAATTACATCTTGGGGATGAGTTATATCTTCAAAACATAGAACTTTTCGAAAATTTTGATGATTATGATCTATATCAAATTAGACTTGAAGAAGAATATGAATATCAAAAGAAATTAGAACAACAAAATTCGAAATGAGAAATGCTATGAATTAGAATGACTTAAGATGTCAATTGATAATATCGTTTAAGAGAATTTACATACTCTCGTAATTCCGCTAAAATGAACATTTCATCAATTTTAAGTTGTTTTTTGAAAAGTTCAGAAATTTCATTTGTACAATCATCAATTGTATATTCCGATCCGATTTCTTTATTCGAAATTCTATTTCGAGAGTAGTTAAACCACCATTTTTTTTCTTCTTCCGTTAATTTATCAGGAAAGTTGCGAGCAATTATTTTTAATGCCATTTCCTTTAAACGAGGTGAAGCCATGTTTTGAATTGAAAAAGAATTATTATTCATTGTAATTGCACAATGGAATTGACTAATGCTGTCTCTTTCTAAATCTGAAAAAAATCCTCCAGAGTAAATTTTTAAATCTGAATCAATTTTATCAGTTGATAAAGGAAAATCTTTAAAATAAAGTGGTTTTAATTTGGCTGAAAGTGGATTAATGTTTTCGCGAATTAAATTTAGGTTTTTAGACATTTTTTCGCGGTCTAAATTAAATGACTTTAGTCTTTCAGCATATTCCGAAACATTTGCTAGAATTGGGCACTGATTATTATATATAATTACAACATTTTTTTTGTATTCAAAAGTTTCTTTCGGAAATAAATAATTTTCTAAATCTTCACCTTCTAAATCAATAAGCGGTTGAACATCATGTGATAGATTTAAACATAAGTATGCTCTATGATTATTCGCTATTTGGTATAGAATACCCATAGAATAGTTTTCTTTACCGTAATATTGGCTTATATGAATAAAGGGTTTATTGTTGTTTTTATTTAGCCAGTCGTTAACATTTTTCTTTTTTCTTAATGAAAAAATTTCTTCAAAAAAATATTCATCAGCGTTCTTAATAATTTTCATTATTTCAATTGTTGCTTCAACATCACTAAATGCATCATGGGCATTTGTATGAGATATTTTATTTGCAATGGATAGGTCCTCTAAACGAAAGCTAGGTAAAGGTAAATTTGTTTTCGAATGATAAAGTAATTCATTGTTTTCTTTATCTCGAGCTTGAGGGAAATTTAAAATTTCGGGTTTCAAGACATAAGTAGCTAAAACTAAAAAGTATACATCGAATCTTGAATTATTGTTAGACCATTCCCTTTCATATGGATCGCGAAGATTTCTATAAAGTAAATTTCTTGTAAACTCATCATCAAACTTGAAACTATTATATCCTAGAGTACATGTCTTGGGTAAGGACATATCATATTCGATATGAGAAATAAACCAATATTCATTATAAACCTCAGGAATCACATTAAAAGTAGATGCAGGAAGTGGCTCTATACCATTTTTAATTCTTTCAATTTTTTGTGGGGTCAATTTTGTTATAAGAGCAGCAGAAGGTGATGGTATATTATCCTTGGATTGAAGGCAAAAATAATTTTTTGCAGAATCTTTTTGAATTTCTAGAGCATAATTTGTTCTAATCGAGGCATATTGAGAAACACGACCTCCTTTCGGATTACTATTAAATGTTTCATAATCCATAAATAAAAAAGTTAATTGATCATCCATTTTTACCTTACTTTTCTCATATTAATACCTGGTTACCTTTTTGAGTTTTCTTTAGCTTGAATATCTATTGCTGTCTCTTCACAGCGTATTTCGTGTTTTTTTGCAGCAACGCATCCAAAAGCACCCACAACCTCGCTAACTCTAAATGCCTTTTGCCATACTTTCTAATGAATGAATGTAGGAAAGAAAAATCTTGTGTAATATGTCCACCTTGACGAGCAAATTCCATATAGGTTTCGTTCATTTCGTTTTGTTTCAAAACAACTTCTCGAGCAATTTTGTCAATACCATATCCAGCAAAAAGAACACGTATCTCTTCGTGTACCTCAGCGGATAAATTGTTGAGGTATTTTTTTGTTGGCTCGTCGGATTCTTGATATAATTGCGTCAATAATTTAAGTTCAATTTTCAACTCATTTTCATCCGCAACAAGAATTTGTGACATTGCTGTTTGAATTGCCGATAGAAACAAATCTATTTTGGAAAAATTCGAAATGTAAGGGTTCGTTTGAGAGTTGATGTTTAATATTAAACGGGTCAATATTTCAAGGTTCTTTTGAGGAATATTTGTATCATCTGATTCTGGCTTGTAGTTTTTGATGGCCTGAAATGGATTAGATAAATTGTATAGTATCTGTTCGGCTATTTCGTCTGTAATTAATGGTTCAAATACTTTTGCCCAAATATGTTGATCAAAGTCACTGTTCGTCGAAGTCCAACTTTTGAATAGTTCTTTTTCGTATTTCAAAATAAAATCCAACGACCAAGGTAAATTGATGTTGTTTGCCATCGATTGCCAAATAATATTTTCTTCAAATTCGGAAATCATTTCTTCCGTCCAATTGACACCAGGATTTCGAGATAAACTCCACCAATGCCATTTATGCTTGTACTTATTGATAAATTCGACACTCCATGGTAGATTGGTATTAGATGCGATATTTTGATTGCTTCCACTACCTGAATCCCAAGTAAGAAGGTCTTTGTGTTTTTCGATTTGTTCTTCTGTAAAACCTACGCCGTCGTTAACAGAGAGCAGGTCCCAATTCCATTTATTTTTATAAATCTCTAACAGATTTTCCTCTTGCCAAGGCAAATTTGGATTTCTACTTAACTCTTTCCAATGAATGCCAAAGGGTCTAAAAAAGGATTTTTGATATTTCTTAATCCATTTTGTCGTCCATGGAACTGAAGGGTTGGAGCAAAGTCCTTTCCATGGCGAAACAGAATACTCATTGCTTTCTTTCTCTTCCTTTTTCCAAAAAGGTGATAATTGATCAATCAATTTCTCTGTCCATGAAATGTAGGGATTCGCGCATAAAAAATGCCAAGGTAATATTGCTGCATTTTGAAGCAAAAATTCTTCCGTCCAAAGGTTTTGACCGTTAACAGTTGAAAGATTTTTATCAATGATTTTTGGATGTAATATAAGTTCTTGTGTCCATGGAATCCCCTCATTTAATGGAAGTGAATAAAAATTCCAAAATTTCTCGTATTTCGTTATGAATTCATATGACCATGGCAATGAAGGATTCGTAGTTTGAATAGAGCCCTTAAACCTTCCTGAGAATGCTTTTAGAAAAGACATTGACCAAGGCAATGACGGATTTCCCGACAATGTGTCCCAATTCAACTGATCTGAGTATTCTTCAATGAAGGATTGATCCCAACTTCTTGCTGTATTGGAAGACAAATACCCCCATTTCACTTCGCCTTTGAACTTTACTATTTGTTCATTAGAAATTGGATAATAAGTGAAAAGTAACCTTAACAAATATTTTGGATGTCGAGCAAACAACGAAAGCAAGTTCTGATTAATGTTTTTAGTTCTCATCCTTTATTTTTATTGAATTGAAAGTTATAAATTACAAGTATTTCTTAATGGATTCAAAATAAAAGTAATTTCTTAAAGTACGCTTCTATCTCAGTTCTTTAGATAACCTAGTATAAGAACCTTCTTAATTAGATTAAATATCCTCTATGCATCTAACATAAATTCCGCAGGTTAAAAATGAGTTGGACAAACTTATCGACCAATAAGGTTCATAGTTAAAGATGTAAGCTGATGAATCATCATTTTCCACAATAGAAGAAGTCCACCAAAGACAGTAACCTATAGCATCCGTATCAAAATCAACGGGTCCTCGATAACCTTCAGTGTTTATTCTCATTTCTTTCCATAAAATCCATGTAGGATGAAACTGTGGATCATCATCATGTTCCCATCTCCAATCATAAAAGGATTCTAATTCTAACCAGTCTTGTTTCGAAGGCACACGCCAACCTTCAGGAGCTAATTCACGAGGATCATTTACCGCAAACCAATTGTATAGTTTACCATTTATTCTGCCTATGTCATTGTCATTTTTATAGTAGCACCATGCAGGAATTCCTAATTCTCCCGCTCTTTTCCATTCCTCATCGGTTTTTGCTTCAAAAATTATATCGCCATTACGAAAACGTTCAACATTCAGATTATTCTTCATCCAAATTTTTCCGTTAATCCTTAAAAACTCTTCATTATTATATTTTTTTGATTTAATGCAGCGAACAGAGAATCCTTTGCCTTTTTCTCTGATGTTAGAATTACCCATAAGTAGTTCAAAAAGAAAATCATTAATCATAAAACATTTAGCCATCTCTTTTTTTGTTACTCCTGGCAATTCATAATCGAAACACTCTGATGAAGTCCACCAAGTAGCATCTTTACCTAGTTCATTTCTATCTCTACGACTACGTTTGAATAAATCGAATTCATAAAAATATAGATACTCTTTTTTTATGTTATTGTAAAAAACTCCATTTACCATTCTTCCCCCTCCTGGTAATCCAGAAAAACCACTATTATTAATCTCATCCGAATTTTCAATCCAGTCAGGACAATCTAACCAATCAGCACAATCTATAATTTTTGTGGTATAATTTTCTCCAAGTTCATCCCTTAAAATCTCCCATTCTTCTATAGTGGGAATTGACCATCCCTCAGGAGCCAACCCTCTTGGATCGTTGACCGCATACCAATTGTATAATTTACCATATTTTTTCCCGTTGACTGGGTCATTATCATAGTAACACCAAGCTGGTTTTTTTTCATCTGATGCTTTTTGCCATTCTTCATTACTTCTCGCTTCTTGTATTAAGTCTCCATTTCTAAAACAATCAACATTTAGGTTTCTTTTAGTCCAAATCTGCCCACCTATTTCAATACTTTCTTCATCGACTTCTCTATTTTCATCAAGCCATATGGCTTTCTTGATTTTTTCCATTAAAGACTTAGAAATCGTTGGTATGGATCTATTGTTTACTTCAATAATCTGTTGCTTTTTCAACTCCCAAAAACACTTCGCCGTTGCCTGAATATCTGCCAAGGCATCATGTGCACCATCGAAATCGTGTTTAAACAAAAAACGATGTAATTCCTCCAATCTTGGCCATTTATAGCCATACGGACCATCGATTTTGCACAGATCTACAGTTGAGATCATTGTACAAATTTTTTCTTTATCATCAAGGATATTATGAAAGCCCAAACGAATCAATTCCGAACCTATAATTTTTTCATCGTATGCCATATTATGGGCAACAACAACTTTTGCTCGACTTAAATGAATGGAGAATAATTCAAATACTTCTTCAATTTTACTGCCTCTTTGATTCGCAATTTCAGTGGTAATTCCATGAACTTTTGAGGCGTCAGTCGGAATTATGAATCCATTAGGTTTTATAATCTCATTGCACGAAAGAATTAAATTTCCGTCAAAATCATATACTAAATAGGCTAACTGGACTAATCGAGGCCAATTATCCAAGTCTGTAACTGGTGCTTTCCAGTTTTTAGGCAACCCAGTTGTTTCTGTATCGAAGAAAAGTATCATTTAACTTTATTTTAAATTAATCCGTATTTCAACTTCCTTTAACTAATTGACTTATTCTTGCGATTTAGAGTATATACGGCCGATCTTTAAAATCTTCTTTTATTGGATTTAATCACATTTGTAAAATTGCAAAAAATATTGATTTTTTTTAACTAATGGAATATTAAGTATGATTTTATTGTAAAATCCAATGTTTTTTTCAAGCTAAGTTTGATATGAAATTAATTTACCTCAAAATCCAACGAGGTAATTTCTTTTTCCAAACTTTAAAAAAATGAAATTCAAGCCAAACGAGCTACTCAATAATTCTTCCTCCTATACTTCCCCCTCGCCTGGTAATAATACCGTGACCGATTTTGGTTTTTGATGGCGTTTTTATCGGTGCTAACTTTTCTGCGCACGTGACCTTTGCGTGTTTGACCTTTGTAGTTTACGGAGGGTTTGACATAAGTACCTCCTGTTTTATCCGATTTCTTGAAATCGCAGGAAGGGATTGAAAATGTTAGAAAACCAAATGAAACCAAGAAAAGTAAGTTGACCAAACAACCTCGTGATGTTTTGTTGTAGACTTTGTTGTAAGCTGCTTTTTTTTGGATTTGTGAACCAACCAAAACCTTTAGGTGCTTTGAAACCTAAATTGTGGCGAATAACTAGCTTCAATGATGTGCGTGCTGCTATTCGTTTGGTTAGAGATGGTATGCGGAAACCGAATTTCATCAAGTCATTTTTAAAAATGAAATATTTAGTATGATTTTTGAATTTGATAAGTCAAGAAATAATATCATCACCAATTCATGAATTTAGAAATCAATACCTTGAATTTTCGATATCAAATATGTTTGAGTCTCCACAATCCAATTATTGTCTTCATGAAGAACTTTTTTTGGATTTTTAATTATTAAAGGTTCGTAATTTGGATTGCTTATTTTGTTTATGTCTATTAGGTATAAAAAATAATTATCACCTTTTAAAAAGGCAATTTCAGATTCATTTTTAGACCAGTAAAAATGAAGATTATCACTATAAGATTTGACTTCAATACATCTATCGTAATGTGTTGAGTATCGATTATTAAATGAGAGAATGTCGTATCCAGCTTGAATATCAATGTCTGATATTAATTTGATTTTTTCAATTAAATCATGATTTAAAATCCTTCTCTTTTCATATTCAACCACCCATTTCTCGGCAATGATCCCTTGCTCTCTTTGTTTCTCTAATTTTTTTAATAATTCATCTTGTGAGATTAATCGATGTCTTTTCCTTATAGTTCTAACAAAAGACTCCTCTTGGTCTTTAGGCAAATGTAGATAATAGATCCCTTTAATGTTTTGTAATAAGCCGATTTCAATTAGAAAATTCCTGAATATGGCAGCATTCAAAGGAAATGCGGGTAATTCGTAAAAAACAACGGAACCCCTTGTTTCTATTTTAATACTATTTATATCAAGTATTTTTAAATCAATTAATCGTTTTATTACCAATAAGCCTATTTTATTGTAAAATGTATTTTCAAAATTATTTTGGAGATAAACACCTTTTTTTGTCAATGAAAATTCTTCACCGGAAATATGAATTAAATCTAGGAACATCAAAAATTTTAATGATAGTTTTGGGTTTAATCGAATTTCAGGATTAATAACACTTTTGTTTCTTAATAATTCTGCATTCGAAACACCCTCACAAAATATTTGTCTGGACAAAAATAAAATCCCGGATCGATCACCTATTGTATTAAACTGCTTTAGTTCTTCTAGCATAGTCTCTTAAAATGGCATTGATATCAGAATCTTGTTCTTCTACAACGTTAAACAACGGAATAGGCATACTCTCTATAATCTCTAACAATCGCTGTTCCTTTTCAAATAACCTCTGATGTATAGTTTCTTCGATTGAATTAGAAGCTAATAAATAATAATAGTTTGTTATTGTATCAGCTGGCAGTCCATATCGGTGTATTCTATCTTTTGACTGAATGTAGTGAGATGCATTAAAGGATCTTTCAAAATAAAGAGCATTATGGCAAACTTTATGAAGTGAAATAGATTCTGAAACTGCGAAAGAATTAGCTAGAATAACCTTAAAACTTGAATCTGGTTTATGAAAATCACGAATTATTGATTCCCTAGTTTCTTCCTCGTAGCTTGAATCATTCTGTGCTTCTCTTTCAATAGGTGTACTCCCTTGCAATACACGGCTTTCAATCCCAATTGATTTTAAGTATTCGCTAAGACCTGAGATACTTTTTGTGAAACAGCACCAGATTATTATTTTTTCATTTTGATCGATAATTTTTTTTACAATTTTTCCAGTTTCAGTAAATTTAGTGGGTATCGAATCGCTATATAAATCCTTAATATCATTTAAAAAAATTGAATCATCTAGAAATTCTGAATTTAATTCAAAATCATCCATTTGAGATAATGGTTCTCGCAGAAGGCGAGGATTTGAAGCAACCTGCATTAATCTTATCATTCGAGCTCTAGCGAGAGAATTGTAGATTGATTTTTCCTGGACATTACTGAGTTCGTTAACAAATTTCTTTTCAATAATATCATAGAGACGTCTTTGTGATGCTGACATTTCAAAAAATACAGGAGAATTTTCATTTGCTGCTGGAATATTCAGGTCACTTTTTTTGATTCTAATGAAGAAAGGTGAAATTGAATCAATTAATAATTCAACTCTTGAATCATTTTGATTTCTTGACATATCCTTTAACTGACCACTGTTAAATTTGATGATTTTTTTAGATGGCCAAATAAATCTAAAAAGGTTGTTTAAATCCTCATATCCGTTGGGCGCTGGTGTCCCTGTCAATATTACCCTAGATTGACATAATGAAGCAATTTCTAATGCTGACTGAGCGATTATTCCATCATTTACATTTTTAATTTTATGTGCTTCATCAAGCACTACCATACATCTGTTACGTGATAGATAATACTTCAATTCCTCTTTTATTGAAATTAAAGATGCATATGAAAGCAGAACTATTTCTGGAGGTGTTGAAGTATACAACAATTGTTTTTTTTGTTCAAGAGGTATACCTCCTGATAATCGGATACTTGTTGGTTTTCTTTCAAAACATTCTTCAAATTCATTCTCCCATGGGCCGAAAGAACTCAAAGGTCCTAGAATTATTAATCGATCAACTTTTTTTGGATGATCCTCATTTAGTGATGATAAATATGAGAAAGCTCCATATACAATGCTAGTTTTACCAGCACCAGGTACAGAAAAATTACATGCATTTTGTGCGAACGCCAAATGATAAGCCGATAAAAACTGTAATGGATACAAAACTCTTCCGGTTAATTTCTTTTCAACAGATTTTCGGAAATTTTGAAAGTCTTCTAAATCACAATCATTATTTCTAATCTTTAACGCTTTGTTTGCGTATATTTCAAACTGTTTTTCTTGATTTAAATAGGAATTTATTTCATAAGACACATTCGAACTAAACTCCAAAGCTAAGTCTGTATAGGAAGCTGCCTTTTTTAGAAGCTCGATAGTTTTATTTAATTCTTCTCTGATTTTAACGCGAATACAGGTTTCATCAATAGTAAAATCCAGATATTCTTTTAGAAATAGTTTGGATCTTTTATTTGATAAAAGTTTTTCAAATGAACCATCTACAACAATTTCGTTTGTTGATTCATCATGACTAAATATGATACTATTATGGCTACTCATTACCAGACATACTATTCTTTAATTCATCTAGTTTAGATTCAATGCTATAAATTCTTGAATTTACTTCATTAAAAGGAATAGATTTTAACGATTTGTTATTGATATTTAATAAAGCATCCAAAGCCTTGTTTAACAATCTTAGTGGTTCATTTGATTCTTGCTTGTTTGATAATTTATCGTGATGTTCTTCATAGTTTCTATTAAGATTATCTTTGACTTTTTCTCGCCATTCATTATCTCTCATTTTTAACAAACGACTTACATCAGCTAATGGATTTTCTTTTATCAGGTTATCAACAGGTGTTTCTTGGATCTCCTCAACAATTGAAAAATGTTTATCTCTAAATGACTCCCAAATTTCTTTTGAAGCAAAAAAGCTGGAAGATGAGGTTTTAGGAGTACGTATTATATCTCTAAAATCATCCTGATGAAATCCAAGCCTAATGTAATCGAAAGCACAAGATTTTAAATCTGTTACATCGGTGTCTGGTTCGTAATCCCACATACTTGTAACACCACCCGCTTTATATTTTTTCAATGCAGACTCTAATTTTATAAATGAGTCTTCATTATTACCTAGTTGAGTGTACATTCCATCATATCCACAGTATTCCAAATAATCATTCATTAAATTAAGAACTCTAAGTTGAGTTTGGACCTCTGCTTTGTTAATACCCATAAATGAAGCAATTTCATCAACAGTAAATCCTTCAGCATCTAAATCCCCACATTTTAAATACTTTTCTATAGGATTGTAATCCACTTTAGCATCTTCACCCATTTGATAAGTGGTCTCGAGCCTAAGAATTTCCTTTTTATCAGCATCTGTTGGAAGTATAATTGCGTAAAAATATTGACAATGTTGTTTCTTATTGACATCAATGCTATTGTCATTCCAAATTTTGTTTAAGAGACTTGCCCTTCGATTCCCGTCAATTATTTTTCCATCGGCTGTTACAATTCCGAACTTTTGTTGATGATCATTGAGTAGACTTTCTATAGTTTTTTTGTTGGCAGTCTCCTTGGATTTCCATAAAAAATCCTCAATAATCTTAATGTCTTCAGGATTGTTGGCATCCAAAGTATGATTTTGTCTCTCAAAAGATTTAACAACACTTCCAATTCGTCCATTATAGGGATTGTATGTCAAAATATCAAGTGGAATCCTATAAACATTGAATTGTTTTCTTTCTCCATGAAAAACCAAAGGAACGCCAGTAGTATAAGGTTCATGTTTTTTTTGAATTTCGGATAGTAATTGTTTTCTTTCTTCAGATGTCATAGTTTTTAGTTTATATTTTTAATTATTTTTTCCAATCTTTCTAGTGTGTTAAGATTTAAAATTTGGCTTGAAGTTTTGTGAATAGATCGAAAATCAGATTGTCTTCCAAACCAGCCAGCACCATCGATTATCATTACATAAATAAACTCGTTGAGTGAATCATTATATGATTTTTGGATTTCAAATGTTTCTTTAATTCTTCGCGCATATTGGGTTTGAGAACTGGAAGTAGTGATCATGTATGAAATATCAATAATACCTTTTATCGCATTGTTATGGAGAATTGTAAAAGAAGGCTCGCGATTTATAAATTTTACTTCTGGTTTTACTTGATAATCAAGACCATTTTTTTCACAAATTTTGATTAGATAATCGATAATTCTCTTTGAGTATGCTAGACTAATATCATTGTTGTAACTTGTCTCGATATTACCTTTTACAAGTCGAATCAAATCATCTTTGTTAGATAGTCTGGATATTACATCAATATCAATTTTGAAGTTATCAAGATAAAATTTTGGAATAATCGCTTCGAATTTTGGGTTATTTGCGCCATTTAATATCAATTCAGTTACTTCATTCAAAAAAGCCTCATTTTCCACCATGTAATTTCTGGTTTTTGAAAGTGACCATTCTGTTGACATTGTGTATTTTTTATTTAGTCGCAAAAGAGTAATAATGCGTTTGAACTTTTCTGTTGAAATATTTAAAAGGCAAAGTAGGTTATCTAAAGCTTTTTTATCTTCACGGATGTAGTTCTTTAATCCTTCTACATTATTGACTTGAGATAATTTTGTTCTAAGATCAGAAACAATTAATTCTATTCGATCAGAATATTTTTGTTCTATCTCGTTCTCTACGAAAAACATTGTTGTTGTTGCCAATAATTCTTCGAATTTTAATTTTTCAGGGGTCATAATTCAAGATTTTCTAATAACCTTTTCGATACTGCCTTTACAACAGGTACACATACTGAATTACCCAGTAAATCATATGCTTTTCTTTTATTTAATTCTGAATCACATAAAAAGTCTAAATTGTATGTGTCAGGAAAACCAAAAAGACGAAGACCTTCACGTATTGTTAGCTTTCTTATACCTTTTTCTCCAACAACACCTATTGTGTCCATATCCATAGCAACTAGAGTCGGAGCTATTGCATTTGGATTTAAAAAATGACTGTATTCAAAACTTAGTTTACCAGAGGTTATATTATATCCCTTAGGTTTAGTAGTGTCAGGGACTCGGTCGAATACGGGTGGAGCATCATTCGTGAGAATTTTTTTCTTTGGGTGTTCTAACGTTAAATACCCTTTTTCAACCAAGTCATCCAAAAATTTATGCAAATCTTTATGATTAAAAAAAGAACCGATTTGATCGTGTGTTAAAGGCATACCGTCCATCCAATCAATGCCTATTTTTGTAGCCCAATGCTTCTTTCTACGCTCTTTAAAAAGCCTATTCAAAAGTTCTTTTTGAACGTTAGATACTTTTCCTTTTGCTTCAATATCCCAACTATGAATATTTTTTGAACCTCCACGTTTATCTTTGATGAATTTACCCTCCAGCTCTTCAGGCTTATAGTATTTCAGTAACAATTTGCTGAATTTTGTGTTTGAGAATTCTACATCATTTTCTAAGATTGTTCCAACTGTATTTATGTGTTTATCAAAATTTTCCAGATTAATTATTTTTTTTCTCGTTCCAACAATAAAGATTCTTCTTCTGGATTGAGGAACACCAAATTCCTTGGAGTCTAAAACCCTATAGTTGACTTTATATTTCTTTTTTAATGAATTCAAAATTGTTTCAAGTGTTTGACCAATTTTATCAGATTTATTTAACCTATCATGTAAAACTAAGCCTTCAACATTCTCTAATATAAAACCATGAGGTTTTTTTTCTTCTAGAATCCTCTCGATGTCAAAAAACAAAGTCCCTCTTGTGTCGACAAAACCTTTTTGTTTGCCTGCAACGCTGAAAGCTTGGCATGGAAAACCTGCGAGCAAAACATCAAAATCTGGAATTTGATTAGCATGTATCTTGGTTATATCACCTGCCAAATCATGATGCTCAAAATTATTTTGAAGTGCTGCTATTGCAGAAGTTTTTATTTCAGAGGTAAATACACACTCTGCTTTAAAACCAGTTTCTAAAGCAGCTTGTTCAAAACCAATCCTGATCCCTCCTAAACCAGCAAACAAATCAATAAATCTCACTTTATTATTATTTTTCATTTAGCAATTCTCTGACATTAACATTCATTAATTCTGAAATTTTGAATAAAGTTTCAATACTTGGTTGTCTCCGATTATTGCAATAATCATTAACAATATTGAAGCTTTTGCCCAACTTCTCAGCCAACCAGGTTTGCTTTATGCCTTTTTGCTGAAGTACTTCTTTGATCCTGTTCATGAATAGTTTTTGTAGTAGGGCATGAAGATATAAAGAAAAGTTGGATTTATACACGATATTACTTTGTATTAACATCAACTTCAATCCCCCTCATAAACCGCTGAATAGGCTTTAAATCGTTTACCTGAATTTTTAGTTCATAAAGGTCTTTTTTTGGGGTTGTATTTTGAAAGCTACAACCCCATACCCTCCAATTCCTTCAACATTTCCTTACTTATTTTTAGTATAAGCCAAGTTCCCGCAATGAAAAGAATGGCTGTTGCGGTAGTTTTTATTGCCTTATGGGTTGGCGTTAAGACTGTTTTTGAAGGCTTTGAAGTTTTCGTGTGTTCATTCATCATTTTCTCTTTTTTTAATTTTTGGTGGCGCTGAATTCTGTAGATGGTAAGCCAAGATAAAGGCCCCAATAATAATACCGCCGACAAAAATATATTTGATCAAAGGATTTTTTCTTCCTGGGCCATTTGTTGGGAGTTGCGCTCCGCTAATGCCAATCTCCGTGGCAAAAAGCTCCGAAGCCGGAACTGTTCGAAATGTATCTATCATAATTTACGTATTTCGATGTAATTAATATTTCCTTGTTTGATGATTCTGAAGCAGTATTTCAATATAACATGAAAGTGTTTGCTAACACTTTGAACAGGTATTTCAATTACCCTTGTGAACATTCCTTCGTTGAAACCATCCGCCTCAACAATTAAAAGGTGCAATTGAAATACATCCTTCTTGAACATCCGAAAATACTTTTCTAGGATGCGATCGTTTTTTCGAATCGCTTTAGTTACCTTTCTCTCTTCAGCATACTTTTCTTTACGCGGGCCATGATTGTAAGCAAAATCATAATGATTTGAGTTAAGGTGAAATTGGTCCGCCCTTTTAGGCTGGAACTCAATACCGCAACCACAATCGCAAATCCTAAGCGCTAGTGGAGAGGGATTTTCTTGTTTTTTTTCTTTTTGTTTCATAATTTTAAAAATATTTCGTTCTTTTGCAAAGATATATTAATTTACAATACTGTCAATTATGAATGTAGAAAAAAAAATATTGTCCACCGATGAATTCAATTTTCTTTCCGAAGCAGTGCTAACGGAAGAATTTCCACAATTGGCAGAATCCATGAATCAAGCGAGATACAGCATCAATGACCTAAAGATTGCACCCCGAGATGCAACCTATTGGGACAAGCAAGAAATACTTCCCAAAATTAAAGGACCAGGTCTACGTCGGAAATACACCCTTGCTCAAAGCATCTGGATTAAGCTGATCCAGCAAATGCGCTCTTTGGGCATTAGTCTCGGTACGATTAAGGAACTAAAAAATAACCTTCTCGAACCAAAAGTCGATTTAAACGAGCTAGATCCGCAATTTCTAAAGCAAATTCTAGACAAATTGAATTCGAAAATGGATTCGCCTATGAGCCCAGAAGAATTAATAAGTCAATTTGATAAGGACGGACCACCAATATTTGACTCTGCTGTAATGGCAACAATTATATATCGTAAAAGGTTTCATTGCATTGTGAATAAAGACGGTGAATATATTATCTATGAGGCATCAAAACATAATGAGTACCTCACCACGGAAGAGGAATTTGCAGCGTTCGTTTCAAAGCCCTATTTCTGTCTAAGCTTCGCTGAAGCTTACCGAAGTTTAATCAACGAATGGTCACCAGAGTCGTTGTTATCAAAATCATCTTTGTTGACCAAGACAGAATTAAAAATTTTAGAATATATTCGAAAAAACGATGCCACATCCATCACCATTCGCTTCAAGAATGGTGAACCTGACCTTTTGGAAATTGTTGAAAAAAGTAACATAACCCTTGAACATAGATTTTTTGATGTAATTGCAAAAAATGGCTACCAAATGATTTCCTTGAAAACACAAAAAGGCAAGATCGTTGATTTTGAGAATAAAATTCTGATGAAAATAAATGAGGGCACCAAATAAATGGACCATTGAAAACCCGTTTCCCGTAACCGAAACCCGGACCGGAAACACCTGTGAATTAAAGTTTGATTAAAAAAATACGAAAATTTGAAAAACCAACAGTAAAGGACTTACAAACATTAACAGAAGGAAAGATTTCGGATGAAATTGCACAACTTCTGTTGGAACAGATGGAAGAACTTTGTTTAATAGTAATTGAGCAATATGCAAGTAGACATAAGATTTAAACGATTTTCCAAAGGCGATGAATTGCGTCAGGTTGCTAAAACTGAAGCCGTCATATATACACGCGTCAGCACGAAAGAACAAGCAGACAACAATGCGAGTTTGGACACTCAGCTGAAGCATTGTAAAAAATATGCTGAGGAGAAGGGTTTAGATGTTGTTGATTTTTTTGGTGGCACGTATGAAAGTGCAAAAGACGACGAACGAACGGAGTTTCAAAAAATGCTAAGCTTTGTAAAGCGCAAAAAGTCCATTGGGTTTGTGATAGTCTATTCTTATGATCGCTTTAGCAGAAGTGGTCCAAGTGGTGCATTTATTTCGCACGAACTCAAAAAGCGAGGGGTAAAAGTCGTTTCTGTAACTCAATCAATTGATCATAATGATCCTTCTGGAAACTTCATGGAAGGAATCTATCACCTATTCAGTGAATTTGATAACCAGTTACGTAGAGACAAGTCTATGACCGGAATGATCGAAAAATTGAAGCAAGGTTACTGGCCGTTTATGCCACCTACAGGCTATACAAACGTTAACCAAGGAAAAACTGCCGACCTACACACGTTGATCATCAATGATACAGGCAAATTGCTAAAAAAGGCCTTTGAATGGAAAGCAAATGACGACCTTAGTTTGGTGGAAATAGCCAAACGATTAAGTGCACGTGGTTGGAATATTCCCGCCAAGCGCTTGTCTCGGTTCTTTGCAAATCCATTCTATTGTGGGTTTATTGTTTCTAAATTGGTTCCGGGTGAAATGATTGAAGGGAAACATCCTCCTCTTGTTTCAAAGAATACCTTTTTAAAGGTTCATCAAAATCTTGTAAAGTTTACGAGTGGCTACAAAATTGAACAAGAGGTGGAAGATTTACCAATGAAGCAATTTTTGAAATGCGAATGTTGTGGAACAAGCATGACTGGTTATTTAGTGAAGCCTAGGGGCTTATACTATTACAAGTGCAATTTAAAGGGTTGTGCAAATAATCGCAGCCAAAAGGTTTTACATCTGAAATTCGAAGATTTATTGAAAGGTTTCACATTCGACAAGGCTCTGAAACCCCTTTTCAAAAAGATGCTACTTCATCTATTGAGTGAACGAACAGAAGTCAAATCTGAGGATAAAAAAGCCTTACAGGTAGAACTAGCACAGTTAAAACAAAAATTAGAAGGAGCCGAAGAACGATTTTTTACGGGTGAAATTGATCAAGCAGTTTATTATAAATTCCGAGAAAAATTCCGAGAAAACATTCGACAAATTGAATCAGAATTGGATGATAGCCAAAATCAGTTATCGAACATTGAAAAATCAGCTGAAAAGTGTCTTGAACTAGCCCTGAAACTCCCTTCCACTTGGAAAAATGCAAATTTCAACAGTAAGCAAAGAATACAGAATTTGGTGTTTCCGGGAGGAATATTCTACGATCGAAAAAAAGACGATTATCGAACTTCAAGAATAAATTTGCTTTTTTCTACGATTCCTTATTTGACGAAGCTTGTAGAGGCTTATAAAAACGGGGATTTTGACATTTTAGCCAAAATCCCCGCTTTGGTTGGCCCACTAGGGCTCGAACCTAGACTCTTCTGAACCAAAATCAGACGTGTTGCCAGTTACACCATGGGCCATTGCGGGGTGCAAATTTAAAACTTCTATTTAAAAAAGCGAAAAAAAATAGAAA